>JASLKB010000060.1 GCA_030747775.1 Acidimicrobiales bacterium
GGGTGATCTCATTTCTCGGCTTGAGGGTCCGATAATGGTCACGGGTGCTGGGGGATTTGTTGGTGCACGGCTATACCGCCTTCTCGTTGACCACAGGGACGATGTGGTCGCGGTGGTCCGCGGTCGGTCGAACTGGCGCCTTGATGGAGTAGATCCTGGGGATGTCGAGCAGTGCGACCTGACGGATCCGGGGGCTGTTGACGCTCTCATCGAGCGCCTCCGACCCCGAACGGTGTTCCATTTTGTGTCTTACGGTGCCTACCCGTTCGAGGATGATCCGGAGCGGATATACCGGACGAACGTGGGTGCCCTCGTGCATCTAGTAGATCGGTTAGCTCAGCAGGGGTGTGCCGCCTTTGTCCATGCTGGTTCCTCGTCGGAGTACGGGACCAATTGCGAGGGGCCGACCGAAGACGGGATCTGTGCTCCAAACAGCGTCTACGCCGCGTCCAAGGTCGCTGCGTCCCAGTTCCTCCAGATGATGGGGGAACTGAAGGCCTTTCCTAGTGCAAATCTCCGACTGTCGTCGGTCTATGGGCCGTTAGAGGACACGTCAAGGTTCATGCCGACGCTGGTGCGTGCTGCAGTGGGTGGAGGCCTTCCCCCGCTAGTCGAGCCGTCGATATCCCGGGACTTCGTGTTCGTTGACGATGTTTGCCGAGCGTTTATTCAGGTGGCCTCGAGCCTCCGCCCTGAGCACTTCGGTCATTCGTTCAATGTGGGAACAGGAACTTGCACCACGATTCTTGACGCTGTCGACGTGGCTCGCCATGAGTATGACGTAGAAGAAGAGCCGGCCTTCGGGACCATGCCGAATCGGCGGTGGGACCTTCCTCGCTGGTACGCCGACCCCAGTCTGATCTCTCGGGAGTTCGGTTGGAAGGCGACCGTGGAACTTGATGACGGAATGCGTGCTACCGCCGAGTGGGTCGAGACTCTGACTGATGAGGAATTCCACCGCTGCTCTAAGTCGGGAGCTCGCAACCCATCCGGTGTCGATGTCGATGTCAACCGTGCTGGGTCCGGCATATCCGCTGTGGTGGCTTGTTTTCGAGACGAGCAGGCCATCCCCGAAATGCATCGACGTCTTACCGAAGTGCTTCGAATATTGGAGGTCCCCTACGAGTTGATCTTTGTGAACGATGGCAGCCCCGACAGTTCAGAGGAGGCGATTCGGAGTATCACTGCAGAAGATCCGAGAGTGCTGGGTATCACTCATTCCCGAAACTTCGGATCCCAGATGGCTTTTCGCAGTGGCATGGAGTTGTCGACGATGGGGTCGGTTGTTCTACTCGATGGCGACCTCCAAGATCCGCCTGAACTCATCTCGAGATTCCACACCCTTTGGGTGGAGGGTTATGAAGTGGTGTACGGAGTCCGGTCGCGTCGAGAGATGTCGAGATTGCGAAACTTCGGACACAAGGCCTTTTATCGTTTGTTTCGACGGTTCAGCTATATAGATGTTCCAGTGGATGCAGGCGACTTTGGTCTAATGGATCGACGAGTGGTGGATTGGATCCTGGCTAGTCCGGAACGGGATCTCTTCATGCGTGGTCTCCGCGCATTCGTGGGATTCCGCCAGATCGGGGTGGACTATGTCCGACCGGAACGACCGTTTGGTGAATCGACCAACGATTTCAGGAAGAATATTGGTTGGGCCAAGCGGGGAATCTTCTCGTTCAGCGACGTTCCCCTTACGATTCTCTCAACGGTCGGAGCGTTGGCGTTCCTTGGTTCAGCGCTCGCCGGGATCGTGGTGGCCGGGCTCCGGTTGCTTGTCCCCGACATCGCTCCCCGTGGAGCAACCACTTTGCTTCTTGGGATTCTCTTCTTTGGTTCCCTGAACCTGTTGGCCATTGGTTTGGTAGGCGAGTATGTGGCGAAAATCATGACCGAGGTGAAGGGCCGACCCAGACTGATTCGAGCTGCGTTAATTCGGGGTGGACGGCGTATAGACCTTCATGCACCGTGAGAGGTAGTGCGGTTTCCCCTATAGGTGCGACCAGAGCGGCCGGAGGTCAACTACCAGCACACCCAGGAGGTCATCAGGAACTCGGGTGCCCACATCGATCCTGGGTCTGATGGTTGGACCGTGCTCCTCCATGATCAGGAGCCTGAGGTTCGCTTCGATCGTCCATGGATGCGCGAGATCCGTCCGGGTCGAGTAGATCCCGAGGTTGGGCCTAGTCGGCCATGGAGAATCCGGGAATATGGCGATGATCTGGTCGTGTTGCGTTGGGTCGAAAGTCCGTAGTTCAGATTGGAGGTGGGCCTCCTTGATTCGTGCAGGAGCGACGAAGACTCGGTCAACATTTCGTGTTGCAGCGACCGATGCCGTCCCAGCGAGAATCAGAAGTAGTGCTGTGGTGACGCCGATTGCGTGTCGTGGAGTCCAGCGGACCGCAGATGACCGGCGTACAACTTCATGGATGGCGGCAACCGTCATGATCCATGCGGCGACGAGAAACCCTGCCAGGTAACGAAATTCGGTTTGGTTCTCTGCGGCTAACACGTGACTGAGGATCGTGCCCCCACTGCAGATCGCCAGTAGGCCCAGAACAGTGATCCGGTGTTGGGTTGAGCCGCGGATGAGCAGAAGGATGCCGACGATAGTTAGCGCGATAACCGGGGTGGCGGTGAGGAAAGCCTCGATAGCCCCTGGGCTGGATATCTGGAAGGGACGCCCAGCGAGGGGTACCGGACGGGTGGCTAGCCAGCGGATCTTGTCGGCAACTTCATCGGGCGAGTTGATGAAGGTGAACCGGCCGTCAGCCTCAACTCCAGTCAATGTCATGACAATCCGCGCGCAGATCAGCGATAGGACACCAGTTGCGGCCACTACCAATCCCATGACCATGACGGGCAGGCCGCCACGTCGGGTGCTGGAGGGATAGTCGAGGAGATGAAGGACTAGTGGTATCCAGCAGGCCATGGCGGATGGTGGATATGTGAGGAGAGCGACCAGGAGTAGGCCAGCAGCGCCGTTTGTGGTGGCTAGGGACTGGTTCCGAACCCCTCGTAGCAGGAGATGACCGGATGTCAGACCGAGGAGGAATACCCAAGGGAAGGCGAAGACGCTCGCCCATCCGGCAAACGCGTGGAACGGGGGAAGAAGGATTGCCGTGACGGCAGCGAAGACGGCTACGGCGGGGTCCCACTTGGCATTGATCATGAGGCGGTAGAGGAAGGCCGCTATTGCAGCGATTCCCGCGACACCCAGTGCTCTTGCTAGAGCGAGCCCACCGATCGAGCCAGCGGCCCCGAAGACGAGATTGTTGACGAGGGCAAGAACTGGGCGGCCGTCGGCGATGACCTTCTCCATCGATGGATCAAGGAGGAGCGGATAGTCGTCGCTCCAAGAGGATCGCATGACCGCTTGTGGAAGGTAGATCGCGACAGCTAGTCCAGCGACGACGGCTGGGATGAACCGGGTCGAGGATTGCTTCATGAACGAACACCTTGTCAAGTGGGTAGTTGAAAGAGAAGGGCCTAGTCGGGTAGTTCCGACTGGGTGCTCGCCATGGACTGAATGGAATAACCACCCGCCACAACTTGACGGCAACGCCCAAGGATCCACACTACCTGTGAGCAGTTTGGCTGGACACAGATTGGCAGAGGAGGGTGGAGCAGCATTGGTGTACCCAAATGTGGATACCTACAGGCGTTCAAGTTTTCAGAGCGGCTTGCGCATGGTGTGGATAGAACTGCTCGCGAGAGGCGCGACTGCGCCCCAGAGACCGGCCGTTAGTTCGGCTTCCGGCTGGACTGAGCTACTCACTTTCTGGACCTGGTCCGGAAGCGGTTGTCTCAGTGTCGTACTCCTCGCCAAGTCAATCTTGAGCCGAGCAGGTGGCTGGTGGAGGTGATGGCCGCGAGCGCGATGCAGAACGCCGCTAACGGTCTGAGGTGAAGCCAGTTCACTAGAACGTTGATGACTAGGAGGCGAGCGACCAGCAGGGACCCCAAAGCGATTTGGACCCCTATCAGTCGTCTGATTCGGTCTAGCGCGCTCCGGGCAGCTCGCCCGGCGAAGGTCCACAGGTCGTGCAGCACCACGGTCAGCAGGATTCCCGATTCACCAGCGATGGCTGCCGACCGGGTCAGGTTCCAGCCTTGCCTGTCGAATATCCAGAGAAAGACGGCTGTGTCAACCACTAGAGCAACCACCGTGACGAGTAGGTATCGCATTAGTGCTTTACTGCGGAGCGGGTGGAGCCGGAGCCTCATCAGGTGACGGAGGTACCCCACGTAGTGGCCGGCAGAGACCTTCGATTCACCCTCCTCCCGTCTCAGGAAGACGTATGGACGTTCGGCTACACGACGCACCTCGCCGCGGGCTAGAACTTCCAGCAAGATCTTGTAGCCCACCGGGTCCAGCTCAGCGGTTGCGACCACGTCTCGGCGCACCAGGAAGAAACCGCTCATCGGGTCGGTAACCCGGCCAACCGTGCCAGGCAGGAGTAGGAGGCCAAGGGCCTGAGCACCTCGGGAGAGGAGGCGGCGGAAGGTCGACCAGTTGGACACGCCGCCACCCGGGACGTGACGGCTGGCCACAACCACGTCGGTCAGGCTGTCCATAGCGGACAACAGGTCGGCGGCGACCTCAGGTGGGTGTTGTCCGTCGCCATCGATAACGCCGAGCACGGTGCCCCGAGCATGGGCCCAACCGCAGATCACCGCAGTGGCGAGTCCCGATTCACCGATACGACGGAGGACCCGGGTGTTGGGGAGGTCGGCGGCGACCGCGGCAGCAGCAGCCCAGGTCTGGTCCGGACTGTCGTCGTCGACCACGATCAGCTCGAAGGTGGTGTCCGTTGCTGTCAAAACCTCGTGCAACGAATGGAGGAGTTGACCAATATTGGCCGACTCGTTGAAGGTCGGAACTACGAGGCTGAGATGCACAGCCGGGTCAGCAGTTGGATCGATAGGCGGGTTAGACCCAAAGACGCGTTCTACTGGTGCTTCTCGGGCTTGCTCTATCGGATTCCGGAAGGGACCGACTCCTCCGGGATGTGGTTCGACCGGCTTGTCGATCACGGTCTCTCCATTGGTGGTCGCTGGTTTACGTCAAGGTACCGGATCATTGGTGACGCTGAGGAGTGACGGTCGTGACCTGACAGACTACGAATGGGCCGGTAGCTCAGTGGTTAGAGCAGGCGACTCATAATCGCTCGGTCGTGGGTTCGATCCCCGCCCGGCCCACAGGGGACGCCTGTACTGCGTCGGCTTTTGGTGTCGCCACGGACTCGGATCGACATGGAAGGCTGGTGATCAGTGTTCGGGGGTCTTGTGAGCTTGGTCCTGTTGGTGACCCTGATCGTTGCAATGGTGACATTTCGACGACGGGGAACCAGTCGGCTGGACGTCGTAACGATGGTTCGACGGTTTCTTGAGTACAGCTTTCTTTATAGCTTCGTCGTTGCCTCGGCGATTGGAGCGACGGGGGTCCTGAGCCGACTCCTGGACTCCGCCTTCGATGGCGAGAGCGGCGAGGCCGAGGAGCTGGCGCTTTGGCTCAGCCTCCTGATCGTGGCAGGTAGTGCTCTCGTTGGCTTGTGCCTTTGGCTAGGTCGACGGTTCCGTTCTGATCCGACAGAGGTAGATGCCAGCGCTTGGTCGTTCTATCGCTCGGTGGTTGATCTGACAGCGGTCGGATTCGTGGTGGCTGGGTCAACCCAGGCAATCGGTTGGCTCCTCGACGGGTGGGATGTCAACACGTGGCTGCTCGTTGCAGCGGTGATTTGGTCAGCGGTGGGTTTGGTTCACAGGGCCCTTCCGGGCGGACCTTCGGTAGTTGCTTACTTTGTCGGTGCGACGGTGGCCTTAGTGGGGGTCTCGATCAGTGGCGCGGTGATTCTGGAACATTTCGTGTCCTGGGCTTACGACAGTGCAACTCCTGATCCGATGCAGACCCTTGGGCTGGCTGATGGCAACCGGTGGATAGACACGGTGGATCATGTGGCCGGTGCCACCGCCCCGCTGCTGGCCTTTAGTGGTGCGTGGGTTCGGTATTGGTGGCTGAACGGTCGAACCTCTCCTCGGAGTTCGGAGCGCGACGGCTATGTGCTATTGGTCGGTGTCCTCGGAGGTATGGCGGTCACGGTGGTGGCGGTTAGCGGAGTGCTTCACACGCTCTTGTCTTGGGGCCTGGTGGCCTCGTCGAGGAAAGCTGGAGCGGTTGCCCATTTCGACGTGCTGACGGTCTATGGGGCGCTCCTCATAGTGGGTTTAGTGCTCTGGGCTTATCACCGCAAAGAAGTGCCTCATGCTGTCGTGCGTCAAGTTGGAGGCAGAGATGAGGTCTCGCGACTGTATGACCATCTGGAGGCGGGTGTGGGTCTGCTGGCCTCGACGGTCGGCATGGCACTGCTGTTGGGGTCGCTTCTCCATAAGGTCCTGCCGGCGCCTAATAGCTGGGACCGGGGCGTGGGCGAGATAGCAGTCGTTGCCATGACAGCGTTGATAGCCGGTGGACCGTTGTGGGCCCGGGCGTGGGGTCGGATCCAGTCGCATGCTGGTGAAGTCGCTGAGGAGGCATCGGCCGTCCGGCGTATTTACCTGTTCTCGGTTTTCGGCGTGACCGCCATATGCGTCCTGGCGAGTTTGGGCACCATGGCTTTTCTGGTCTTGCTGGGCCTACTGGATGGTGGCCTTGATGTGGAGAAGGTGGCCATTTTGCGTTTCCCTCTGGCGGTACTTGGGGCCATGGTGCTGGTAGCGGCTTACCACGGACGGGTGCTGAAGGCCAGGCTGCGGGCAGTACCGGTATCGGCTCGACCCCGGCTTCGAACTGTCACCGTTGTGGGTGGTGACGTCTCCGATCTGGTGGGACGGCTGGAGGCCCTACCTAGGGTGCGGGTGGTTCGACGCCGCCGGATCGGATCGCCGGATGCCGTTCCCATAGATATCGATTCGGTGGTGTCGGAGGTCCGGGATTCCTTTGACGATGTACTGGTCGTAGTAGCTGCGGATGGGTCCACGGAAGCCATCCCGGTTGTTCCGTAATGGCTGAGGTGCGCCGGAGCCGACCGCCCGTCTGGGACACTCTGGTCATGGGGTTTATCAAAGTCGGCTGTAGGCGACTCAGGTTGCTGGTCTTGCTGGCGATCATCTCCCTATTGGGCACGTCGGTGACGGCCTGTTCTGACGATCAGGCGGCCGCTCCGTTGTTTGATGATTTACCGGAGTTGCTAGAGATCCCATCAGTTGTGGGGATGACAGTTCAGTTCGCGTCAGGAGTGTTGAGCACCATTGGATCACCAGCCATCGTGGAGGCGGTTGAAGGACTGGAGGGGGTATCCGGAACGGTCGTGGAACAGTTGCCACGGGCTGGGGCGCTGGTGACTCTTGGGTCCCCGGTGGTATTGAAGGTCCCCGGTTCGGACGTTCCGTCGTCGGAAGCTATGTCGGTCGACGATGGTGACACGGCCGGGGTGAAGGAGGATTCTCCTGCATCAGAGGCTACGACGACCATACCTAGTGTCGTTTCCACGACCTCTACTACCGCCGCCGTAACGCTGCCTCCGTCCACCACGACGGTGGTTGTTGCGGCTCCTGCCACCATGGCGCCGACGACGTTGGCTGTTGCGGCTCCTGCCACCACGGCACCGACGACGACGGTCTTTCCAGTCCCAGATACGGCGGTCCTTACAGCCGGGTTTACATGGGCGGAGCGGGGGGCGCGAGTACGCCTGCTCCAGAGTGTTCTGGGTGCGACTGTCGACGGCATCTATGGGGAGGAAACTCGACTTCTCCACCTATCTGAGCTGACTCAACGTGGGTTGCCTGCTGTGGGGGTGCCAGCGGCACCGTCCGTGATCACGACGACTACTGCGCCCACGGTGACCTTGGCGCCGACTACGACTACGACTACGACTACGACTACGACTACGACTACGACTACGACGGAAACCCCAGCCACGACTACGACTACGACGGAAACCCCAGCCACGACGACGTCGACTTCCACGACGACGTCCACTTCCACGACGACGTCCACTACCACGACGACGTCCACTACCACGACCCATCCCCCGGGGGGTGGGTCGGTGGCGACGTCGTCGACCTCTAAGGCCTATTTGCCACCACGACAGAAGGACCAATGGACCTTTGTGGGAGACAGCAGCATTTCGTTAACTATCTCGGTGGTGAGTACAGACTTCTACTCGAGCATCAAGGTCTATAACCCCGATTCCACGCTCCAAAAGCAGAGTTTCAGTGCCGGAGACCGTAACTCGACGGTGGTGCTCACTAGCGGTGAGATGTGTGCGTTGGGCGACTACACCATCGTGGTTCAGAGCACCTCCGACTACCACAAGGGGAACTACACCATGACTATTACCCCAGGCGGCCAACTTTGGGATGAGATCAACCCCTCCTGCTGACAGGTTGGTAGTGACATGTGCAGCAAGGTCACCGTGACCAGAGAGATCGCCGCTTCGCCGCAGCGGGTGTGGGCGATGGTGTCAGACCTGGATCGCATGGGGGAGTGGTCCCCGGAGAACGATGGCGGCCGTTGGATTCGGGGCGCCACTGGACCTGAGGTCGGGGCGGTATTTGAGGGCAGGAACCACAAAGGTTGGCGGCGGTGGCGAACACGGGTCACGGTGATCGCCTCAGACCAGCCACGGCGGTTCGCCTTTCGCCTGCAGATCGGCCCTTTGGGCGGGTGTGACTGGAGTTACGACATTGAGTCGACCGAACGGGGGTGCCGGGTGACTGAGTCATGGTTCGACCATCGGACCTGGTTCCTGAAAAAGGTCGGTTGGGTGGCGAGTGGGGTGGCTGATCGCGCCAGCCACAACAGGGCCACCATGGACGCCACCCTCAACCGACTGGCGGAGGCCGCTGAGAGGGGCTAGGCGTCCCACCCGTTCCATGAGGTCACTGCGGTTGCTCCGCCTTCGCGGGTCGCCGGTTGGAAGTCGGTGCCGAGTGTGTGGCCGACGGTGATGAGGGCTACTTGGCTGACCGTTTCGTAGGGGATGTCCAGCAATGCTGATGCCTCCTTTTCGAACATGAGGTGGATGGTCGTCCAACACGTTCCCAGTCCACGCTCACGTGCGCCCAGCATGAAACTCCAGGCGCTGGGGATAATCGATGCCAGAGACGACGTGGCACCGAAGCCCGACCGGTCGATCCGGCCCGGGAGACATGGGATCACCATCGCTGGCACTCGGTGCATATTCTCGGCTAGATACGCGGCAGATTGCATTACCCGTATCTGCTGGGCGTCCCCCTCGGAGTCCTCGCCCGTGACCAGAGCCGATGCGCTTCCTGCCATCCCCACGTAACGATTCCAGCCTTGTCGATAGAGGTCTGCCAGGCCTGCTCGCTTCTCAGAGTCGGTGACCACCACGAATCGCCAGCCCTGGCGGTTGGAACCTGTCGGTGCTTGCACGGCGTACTCCAGGCATTCCCTGATCAACTCGTCATCGACCGGACGGTCGAAGTCGAGGCGTCTGCGCACTGAACGGGTAGTGGTCAACACGTCGTGTACGGATAATCCGAGTCTGTCGTGTGGCTGGCTACTCATGGTGTAGTTCCCTTCTCGACGAGGTCGCGTATCCCCTCGACGCAGCGGCGCATGTTGGCCGTCTGGCCGGCCTGACGGTTGGCGAGGAGCTTCGCCTCCTTGTCGGGCATGGTTTCGATGATTGCGGTCAGGCCCGACGGGCCGGGACCCAGAATCATGGAGAACCGCAGGCGAGTGGCGCCGGCCATGGGGATTAAATCGAACCGCCACTGGGCTGCCGGCTGGTCGGGGTCGACCGAGTTCCAGGCGAAGACCCGATTCTCCTCGTGGTCGACGATGTGGCAGATGACCTCCCAGTCGCCCATCCGTTCGTTTCGGTTGCGACCCAGGAACGTGGCGCCCACGGCGGGTTCGGTGGAGATCCACTCGGCGCCCTGGAACTCATCACTGAAGCTGGCTGGGAGGTCGATATCGCTGATGAAGGGCCAGACGGCTTCAGGTGGTGCGTCAATGTCGATTTCTACGGTCACCCCGGCACCGTCGGCGTGCACGGGGGCTTCATTGGTCGGATGTTGGAGAGTCCGACCCCACTGGTCGAACCAGGTGATGTCAGCAGCTGGTTGGCGTTCGACGGGTGAAAACTCTTCGCCGATGGTCCACGCCACTGGGAGCAGGACGATCTGGGTCACCCCATCGGGGATACCCAGCAACTTGGCTACTTGGTCCGCAGCGTTTAGGTGGATGGTCGTCCAGGCACTGCCGAGGCCTCGGGACCGCAAGGCCAGGCAGAAACTCCATGCTGCCTGGATGACTGAGTCGAACAGTCCGGGACGTCCACTGCCGTCGTGGACGCCATGGATGGTGACCAGCACGATGGCCGGTACGTGCTCGAGATTGCGGGCAAGGTGGTCGGCTGATCGCAGGGTCTTTTCGTTGTGGTGTCCAGTCCCTGAAACCTGTTCGTAGGCGTTACTGATCCACTGTCCTCCCGACTCCCGATAGAGCTCGGCCAGTGCCTGCTTGGTGGCGGAGTCTCGGACGACCAGCCATCGCCGACTGCTCTGGTTGCCTCCGGTGGGTGCCTGCTCGGCTAGGTCTATGCAGTCCAACAGGACCTGCGGCGGAACAGGCCGATTGAGGTCCAGCCGTCTCCGCACGGCCCGGGTGGTCGACAGCAGGCGATCGGTCTCGGCCGTGTCGAACGGAGGGTCGGACAGCGGGTCCGGTGGGGCGTCGGGAGGCGGGGTGTCAGGAGCCATGCCCGAACTATTGCCCTAGAAATCCTCGAAGCCGTCACCGAGCCAAGCCGGAGCCCGGTCCAGCAGGTATTCGCTGATCGACCGGGAGCGTTCGAGGGCGTCACACAACCAGTCGGCTTCACCGCCTCGTAACAGCGCGGCCAACGGTGTCTCTAGCCGGGCCGTCACGCCAAGTGAACGCTGGGGGGCGTCGGTGACCGCCTCGAAGGAGTCAACGGCCGACACTTGAGTAGGTAGGTCGGGGCCACCCAGTCCGGCCAATTCAGTGGCCAGGACCAGCAGGTCGGGTCCATGTTCCAGTGGGGGCAGCGCCCAACTGAACACGAGGTTGATGACCAGATCGTCGCTGGGGTCCTGATTTTCGGGAATGGACATGACTTCGTCCTCGAAGGCCAACAGAGTTCGGACCTCGATGTCCAGTGAGAGTCGTAGGTCAAGCGGTCCACCGCAGGCTGCTTCGGGGTGGAGGTCGACCTCGAAGGCCTGGTGCATCGAGTAGGTCTCGACGAAGTGGCGTTCGTCATGGACGTGGAAGCCGTGGTCCGCTGCGTGGTCCTTCAGGTCGGCGACGAAGCCTGCGATGTCGACAACGGCCACTGGAGTCCTTCCTGATCTTTCGGTTTCGGTGCCTTCTTGGGTTCGGGCTCACGACGCCTGTGGGTGGGCGTGAGCACAGCGTAGGGCCGGTCTGAGGGGCAGGCCATGGGGGTTTGGCACACTGGGCGTATGCAAAATAGTTCGCTCGACGACGACGCTCACGATGACGGGGTCGAGCCGATCGATCCGACGATGGTGTTGAGCGTGTTACATGATGCGGCCGACGCCGTTGCGGCTGTCCTCGCCGAGCACGACGACTGGGGTGTGTCCGGTCGTCGGGACGGCCAGTACGTCAGCGACGTGGCGGCTGACGAAGCGGTCCACGGCTTGCTGGACCCCCTTGGGTACGGGTTGCTCAGCGAGGAGTCGGGTCTCCGGGACCCTGATCTGGTCGGTATGCCGGTGATCGTGGTGGACCCGTTGGACGGGTCCACCAACGCGTCCCGGGGTCTTCCGTGGTGTGCCACGAGCTTCTGCGCGGTGGACTCCGAAGGGCCGCTGGCCGCTGTTGTACTCGACTTGTTCTCGGGGACGCGCTATGACGCGGTACGCGGATGGGGTGCCCGGCGCGACGGTGAACCGATTCGCCGGACGACGGCGCCACCATTGGGTGAGGCGATCATCGGACTGTCGGGCCTGCCTCCACGGCATCTCGGATGGGGACAGTTCCGGGCCATGGGGGCAGCGGCTCTTGACCTTTGTGCGGTGGCTGACGGTCGGCTCGACGGGTACCTGGATTGTTCGGTCGACGCCCATGGAGTGTGGGATTACCTGGGGGCATTGCTGGTGTGCTCGGAGTCGGGTGTGGAGGTGGTCGACGCCCATGGGCGTGACTTGTGCGTGCTCGATCCGTCGGCTCGTCGGACGCCAGTGGCCGGCGCTGGCCCGGCGCTGACTGAGGCGCTCCTGGAGGCCCGTCGAGACTTCTGAACATTTCTGGTGGATAGGTTGGCCACCCCGGGCGCGTAGCTCAGATGGCTAGAGCACCTCCCTTACAAGGAGGGGGTCGGGGGTTCAAGTCCCTCCGCGCCCACCAGGAAACACACAGGTCAACGACAGACTCTCTCCAGCGGCCGCGCGCTGAGAGTTAGAGAAGCTGTTGTACGCCCCCTAGAGCGGGCGACATTGCGAGGAATGTGCAGTGATGAGGGGATGGAACGAATCCATCACCAACACTGAAGGGGTCTCATGGACACCTTGGGAAACACCGCCGCCATCTACGTCAGGCGGTCAGCCGCCGACGAGCGGGATGCCGATGACTCGGACAACCGCAGCCACGCCAGACAGGAGAGGGACTGCCAAGCCTTGGCCGAGGGTCCTTAGGTAATTAGCCGGTCCAAACTTCTCCTAGACGTGTGGATGGTGAAGGCGACTAGCGGTTTGAGAGATGCTGTTAGGCATGGTGGCCGCCGTTTCGAGAGCCTGGGCAAAGTGGACTGTTGGTGAACTAGTCCGCCGGTGGTCGGATCAGGACGAAGTTGTCGGACGCTTAGATTTAGTTCAAGAGCTCGTTGCTGAACTCTCCGGCGAATCCGGTCTCCGCAACTTCGATGTGAAGCCAGAGCAGGTGTACGCGTGGAGAGAATCGCTGCAAGTGGTGTGTGCGGCTCTTAGCAGCCTTGTCGCAGAGGTAGATGAGGCGAAGAGTTGG
>JASLKB010000061.1 GCA_030747775.1 Acidimicrobiales bacterium
GGCGGGTCCCAGACCCAGTCAGGCTACCCGAGCAACCCGTGGACCTCGCCGGTACCCATCGCGCCCGATTCCGGATCGTTGATGGGGCCAGGTCAGGACCAATCCTCGGGGTTGTCCTCGGTGTGGGCAGCCACCACCTCGCCGTCGACCCCGTCAACGAACACCAGGCCACGGCGCTCGGGCGGCGACTCGTTGGAATACACCAGCACCCTCCAGGTCGGGCGGCTACGAAAACCACGCCAAGCCATCTGGGCTGAGGCATGACCCACAGGGAATCCGACGGCCCGTACCGCTGCTACCAGCGCATCGGCCTCGTCGATGTCAAGACTCCACCCGCCCTGCAGATGGTAAAGGCCCACCAAGCCCAGCCCCACGGATCCGGCCACCAGTCCCCCGTCTACCAACGGCGATCCGTCGGCCATCACCACCAAGACCACCGTGGCCGCGGCCAACACGAGATAGAGAATCCCAGGAATCCGGCGGCGGTCATTGTCGGGAAACACATAGGGCCCGACCAAGCCAGCTCCTCGGGCGTCCAGGTCATCGGGCAGCACGTCACGAACTTCACCATCGACAGGCGACTCGCCCCCCTCGGTGCAATCGGCCTCCTCGGCGGGATCGATGCGGTCGCTCACGGGGAGGGAATCTCCCGGCGGCCGGGAGCGCGGGTCCCCGAACGGAGAAGATCCACGGCATCGGCTACGACGTCCAAGTTGGCGTCCAGGTCGCCAGTCCCATCCAGACGGAGGTCGGCGTGTTCGGCGCTCGGATCCACGAACGCCTCGTGCATGGGCGCCACCGTGGCCTCGAACTGGGCACGGACACTGGCCGTCGTGCGGCCCCGTTCGCGGACATCCCGATCCATCCGACGGGCCAGACGCACCTCGGCCGGTGCATCCACGAAGACAGCCAGGTCCAATCGACGCCGGAGGTCCGGTACGGCCAACACCAGAATGCCGTCGATCACCACCACCGGCCGGGGTTCCACCCGTCGGGTCCGACCCGTCCGAGTGTGGGTAGCGAAGTCGTAGACCGGCACGTCAACCGACCGGCCAGCCAGCAGGCCGTCAAGGTGTTCGATCAGTAGCACCTCGTCCAACGAGTCCGGGTGGTCGAAATTAACCAACGCCCGTTGCTTAGGCGGCAGGTGCACAAGATCGTGGTAGTACTCGTCAAACCAGAGCACCGACACATCACCCCGTAGGCGCGACGTCAGCCCGTCGACCAAGGACGTCTTGCCCGCTCCACTTCCTCCGGCTAGGCCCAATACCGCGCTCTCCACGGGAACCGAGCCTATGGGGCGCCAGATTCCCAGCCTCAATGATGAGGTCAGTACTTGTAGTGCCCGGGCTTGTAGGGGCCGTCGACCGATATGCCGAGGTAGTCGGCTTGGTCGGTCGACAACTCGGTCAGACGCACGCCCAGCGAGTCCAGATGCAAGCGGGCCACCTTCTCATCGAGTTCCTTGGGGAGGGTCACCACCTTGGTGCCGTAGGCCTCGGCTCGGTCGTGTAATTCCATCTGGGCTAAAACCTGGTTCGAAAAGCTGGCCGACATAACGAAACTAGGGTGGCCGGTGGCATTACCCAAGTTCAGCAAACGTCCCTCCGACAGCATGATCACCGAGTGCCCATCGGGGAATACAAACTCGTCGACCTGGGGCTTAATGCTGATCCGCTGCACGTCGGACATGCGGGCCAGGCCAGCCATGTCGATCTCGTTGTCGAAGTGCCCAATGTTGCCGACGATGGCCTGATGCTTCATCCGGCCCATGTGCTCGGCGGTGATGATGTCCTTGCACCCGGTTGCCGTGATGAAAATGTCGGCCTCGTCGAGGACCCGCTCGATGGTGTTCACCTCGTAGCCCTGCATGACGGCCTGCAACGCGCAGATCGGGTCGACCTCGGTCACGATGACCCGGGCGCCCTGGCCACGCAGCGACTCGGCGCAGCCCTTGCCAACATCACCGAAACCGCAAACCACGGCCGTCTTGCCGCCGATCATCACATCGGTTCCACGGTTAATCCCGTCGATCAGCGAGTGTCGACAGCCGTAGAGGTTGTCGAACTTGGACTTGGTGACCGCGTCGTTGACGTTGATAGCCGGGAACCGCAGTTCACCCGCCTCCTGCATCTGGTACAGCCGATGCACGCCGGTGGTCGTCTCCTCTGACACGCCCCGTATGCCAGCGGCGATCCTGGTCCACCGCTGCGAATCGTCGGCTAGGGAGGCGGTGAGCGTGGCGATGACCACCTGCCACTCCTCGGGATCGTCGGTGGTGGCCAACGGGACTGAGCCGGCCGCCTCGTACTCAGCGCCCTTGTGGACGAGCATGGTGGCATCACCGCCATCGTCGAGGATCAGGTTGGGACCCTCTTCCCCGGGCCACTGCAGGACCTGCTGGGTAGCCCACCAGTACTCCTCCAGTGTCTCGCCCTTCCAGGCGAACACCGGCACACCGCGGAGGTCATCGGGCGATCCGTCGGGACCGCAAACCACAGCGGCGGCGGCGTGGTCCTGGGTGGAAAAAATGTTGCAACTGGCCCAGCGAACCTCTGCTCCTAGAGCGACCAGGGTCTCGATGAGCACCGCGGTCTGAATGGTCATGTGCAACGAGCCAGTGATCCGCGCACCGGCCAGTGGCTGGGAGTCCGCGAACTCGGCCCGTAGGGCCATCAGGCCAGGCATCTCGTGTTCGGCAAGGCGGATCTCGTTACGACCGAAGTCGTTGAGTGAGAGGTCAGCGACGCGGTGATCGTCAGCGAGGGGACGGGTAAACGCGGTCATGTCGGCTCCATGGCACCGAGGTGCCTCGTGGTCGGATCCACCCAGCCGCCGGAAGTCCGGAACAACGAGTGGATCTGGGTTCTTGTCGAAGCCGGGCTGGGGTCGTCTGACTCCGGATCATGCAGCCACGGTCCCCGTAGTTTACCGGGCGTGACGCTCCAAATCTCGGCATGCCACCCGGTGGATGGTGCCGTCCACCCGCAGATCCATCAGCCCGTCCTCGGGGCCGATCCACGCTGCCTCTCCCCGCAGTGCGACCAGGTCGGACCCACCGTCTTCGGACCGAACCGACGCCGAGCCATCGGTACATAGCAGTAACTCAGGTCCACCGCTTCCACCCACCTCGACGTCTAGCCCGGTGCCGGACAACCGCCAGAGGACGACGTCGTCAATCTCCAGGTCGTAACGGTGGACCGGCCCTGTCGCCATCTCGACATCGACCAGCCGCTCAGGCCGCAATAGATCCACCAGAACCATGGAATCGACGAACTTGCTGGTCAGCCCAGCCCGGACCACGTCGTCGGAGTCGGCCATCACCTCAACGGCCAGACCCGAGAGGTGGGCGTGTAGCACCCCGGGAGCCACGTACAAGAGGTCGCCGTCTTCGAGCACATGGTGCCGGAGCAGCGGGACGAGGAGCAGGGCGGGGTCCCCATGATGGAGGGCAGCAAGCCGACCAACCAGCCCGGCAGCCGGCCCATCGCCCGCCTCAGCTGCAGCGACCGCCGCCGCGACCTCTTCGGATGACGCGGCGAGTGTCGAGGCCACGGCAGTCGACCAGTCGCCGGACCGGAGCGGACCCAGAACCCGTTCCGGGAGACGCAAGGCTGCGGCCATCTCCAGCGCCTCGGAGATGGGCCGGAACCCGCAGAGCGTCTCAAACTGCCCCACGGCACACACGGCCTCCGGCTTAGCCCGTCCATCGGGAAAGCACCGGCGCGAATCGTCGACGAGCACGCCAGCAACATCCTCGCGTCGACACCCAAGGCCGGCCGATACCTCGTCGGGGTGGACCTGCAACGAGAGCGGCCGATCCACGGCGAGCACCTTGACGAGGAACGGCATCTCCGCGGACGTCGCGGACCGACCATCGGCACGGAAAGACGATGGCCCCGACCGGTGGGCGCCGAACCATAACTCGGCCTCCGGCTGACCAGAGGGCTCCACACCGCGGAAGTCGGACAACCCAGTGGTCGAACCCCAGTCGTAGGAACGGATCACCCCGTCCAATAGGTCCATTGGTCGCGTCTGCTCGGATGTGTCGGAGGATCCGCCTGAGGCGGTTCAGTCCTCAAAGGTGGGCCGGATGCCTTCGGCATCCGCCCGACCGGTCAGCCGCTCGTGTTCTGCGTCGTCGACCAACGTGGCCTCGTCGACCAGCATCACCGGGATCCCGTCACGGACCGCATAGCAACGCCTTAGGCGCGGGTTGTAGAGGGCGTTCTCGTCGGCGAACCAGAGCAACGGCCCCTTGTCCTCTGGGCAGGCGAGGATCTCCAGGAGCTTCGGATCGAGAGTCATGACCACAGGCTATTGGTCAGAGCGCCCCGGCTAATCCTCAGAACAAATTCTGGACCTGGTCGACCCGCAATGCACAGGTCTCCCGGTCGGCCGCCTCGACGTTGAGACGTAGCAGTGGCTCAGTGTTGGATGGGCGCAGGTTGAACCACCAGTCGCCGAAATCCACCGTCAAACCATCGAGACGATCCTGGACGGCCTCGGGGGCCACGGTGCCGAAGTGATCAGCTACCCGCTCAATGACCTCGGACGAATTCTCCACCTCGCTATTCAACTCGCCGGAAGCCGCGTAACGCTCCAGCGGCGCGATCAAGTCGCTCATCCGACCGTCGTGGACCGAGAGGGCCTCAAGAACCACCAAGGCGGCGATCAGCCCGCTATCAGCGCGGAAGTTGTCGCGAAAGTAGTAGTGGCCTGAGTGCTCCCCGGCGAAAGCCGCCCCCTCGGAGGCCATGGCCTGTTTGATCAGCGAGTGGCCGACCCTGGTCCGTATCGCTCGACCCCCCTCCTCGGCCACGACCTCGGGCACGGCCTTCGAACAGATCAGGTTGTGCAGGATGGTCGCCCCGGGTTCCCGTCGCAGGATCCCCCGAGCCACTAACGCGGTGGTCGTCGATCCCGAGACGGGTCGGGCCTGCTCGTCGACCAGAAAGACCCGATCGGCGTCGCCATCGAAGGCCAACCCTAGATCGGCGCCGGTGGCCAGCACCCGGGTCTGCAGATCCCGCAGGTTCTCTGGCTGGATGGGGTCCGCTGGATGATTGGGAAAGGTGCCGTCCAGCTCCGGATACAGATGGTCGACGGTGAACGGAAGGCCGGCAAACACCGCCGGGACGACGAGGCCACCCATCCCGTTGGCCGTATCCACCACAAGGCGCAGGGGGCGGAGACGGTCGAGGTCGACGAACGACCTCACGTGGTCGGCGAAGGCATCCAGGAGGTCGAGGGACCGGACGGTTCCCGACCCTCGGACCGACCTCTCGGCATCCCGCATCGCTACCCCTAACTCAGCCTGGACCTCGATCTCGACCTCGTTCAGGCCGTTGTCGTATCCCAATGGTGCAGCACCCGACAGGCAGCACTTCATGCCGTTGTAACCGGCGGGATTGTGGCTAGCCGTAAGAACCACAGCAGGTACCGAGAGGTGGCCCGAGGCGAAGTAGACGAGGTCCGTTGAGGCCAACCCAAGATCGACCACGTCGAGGCCCTCCGCTGTGATCCCCCGGGCGAGAGCCTCACCCAGCGAAACACCGCTGGGTCGCATGTCCCGGCCCACTACAACGGCCTTGGTATCAGGTTCCCGACGACGCACCAGGTTGGCGAACCCACGTCCGATGGCCTCGGACACCTCTTCGTCCCACTCCTCAGGCACCTGTCCACGGATGTCATAGGTCTTGAAAATCTGAGTCTTGAGGACCGCTGCCTCGGGGATGGACGCCTCGAAGATCGGCACCTCGGGGTAGTCGCCGTTGCGGGCCCGCTGGCGCACGCGGACGAGGTCGACCACCAATCGGATCCCGTCGCGCAACAGTTGGACGGTAGACCGCTCGGAGTTCTCCACCTCTACAGGCACCTCGGCGAGACTGAGACGCCACCGTTCGGCCAGATGGAACAACTCCACGTCGAAGGCGAAGCCATCGAGCGTCGACGCCTCGAAGAGTGGACGGGCCACATCGGAGCGAAAGGCCTTGAGTCCGCACTGGGTGTCTCGGTACTGACCGAGCAGCAGGGCGTGAGTGGTGAGGTTCACCAGACGGCCACCGACCTCACGGAGACGGCCCGCGCGGACCAGCGTGGTCGTGTCGGTGTGACGCCGACTTCCCACTACGACGTCGTACCCCTCCTCGACCTTGTGCACCAGTGCTGCCGCCTGGGTGGGGCCGTAAGCCAGATCTGCATCGGTGAAAACCACAGTGCGACCGTTCGCCACGGCCACCCCAGCCCGCACGGCCGCCCCCTTGCCCCTGTTCCGATCGAGGCGTACCACATAATCGGCACCGGCCGCCTCGGCGGCCTCGGCGGTGTTGTCCGGCGACCCGTCGTCAACCACCACCACTTCGATTTCGGCAGCCAATGCAGCACCTAGCTCAGACCGGATACGAACCACCGTTTCACCGATTCGGTCGGCCTCCCGGAAGGCTGGAATAACCATGGTGACCCGTATGTCGCCGTCGGACACCGGACGCCGCGAGGGGAGGTCCTGCTCCCGCCGGATCACCCGGAATAGAAAAGCCCGGTAGGCAACGGCCCGAACCGCTCCCGCCACCACCACGGCCGCCAACTTGGCGCCCAGATCAACTGTCCAGGATCCGGCGTTACCAGCTGAAAGCCCATCGAGCACCAACCGGCCAACCGTGAGGACGCCGAAGTCGACCAGGCCGGCGATGACGACCACGGTCACAAAGACTCGACGGAGCCTGATCCAGCGGGCATACGGGTCGTCGCGCAACGTCAGTGACCGATGGAGCAGGCGGGCCACCGTCGCCGCCAGGCCGAGAGCTACCGCGTCGGCAGCCCACGGCTCCCAGCCGGCACCCAGCAGGATGACAGCCAGCCCAACGTCGAGCGTGGTGGCAACCAAGCCGACAACCGCGAACCTCCGAAGCCGCTCCCTCATGAGGGAACCCCCGCCTCCCGATCAGGCGACTCAACCAGCGATCCACCGTCCGGTTCCTCAAGGGCGGCGTCGGCGACCCGACGGTCTACCCACCGGTCAAGGCGACGGTCACCGTCCGGACCAGAAGCCGCCACATCGAATAGGGCCGGTCCCGGCAATGGCCTCGGTCGACGAATCATGCCCACCAACGCCACCAATCCGACGACGCTCAAAAAGATCGCTGTCACGTCGACCGTCGTCCGGCTGTAGTAGAGGCGCACATCCTCTGCAGTCGGGACCACCACCATGAGATTCGGCGTGGCCCGCCAAGGCCCATCGGCCCCATCTGCCTTCCAGTTGGGAAAGTAGGAGGTCCTAACGAGGACCGGCACGCCAACCCGATCCACCCGAAACGACACCGAGTCCACCCCGCTAACTACGTCGGTCACTGCTACAGCCGGAAGCGATCGACGCTCGGGATCGGTCCCCGCCTCCACACGCTGCCATGACGCCGGGCCACCCACCGTGCGGGGCACGGCGATGGATCCCTGCTGGAACACCTCGACCGAAGGGTCCAACCAGTCCTCATGGTCGACGTCGACGAACACCGCCGGCTCAGTGTCGAGAGCCACCACGGCGTCAGCCCCTCCAACCTCGAAAATGGTCCACGGCCCGCTGGCCGCTACCTCGGTCAAGCCCTGGTGAGCTTGCCCCTCACGCACCGCCCGTTCGGAAAACGCCGAGTACCAGCGGACGCCCAACTGCTGAAGGTGGTCGACGCCAGCGTCCAGATCGAAGGCCCGATACGGCAGGCCACGCTGGGCGCGCGACGGCCCAACCGAGAGCTCGGACTGGACAAGGAAGTGATATGGCGTGGTCGTGGACGCCTCGAAGTAGAGGCCCTCCATGGAACCGATGCACCCGTCAGTCCAGTGAGGGAGCAACATCAGGGCCATCGGGGTCCCGTAGCGCACCAAGTCGCTGTTGTATTCCCACATGAGACGCCCACACCCGGTCTCGGCAGCGAGGTCCTCCATGGTGGAGACCAGAGCCCGCTGCTCCTCCCAGCCGCCTCCCGACGAGTCCCCAACCCGCGCCTCATAGCCTTCGAAGTTCCAGCGAACCCACGACCGTCCGAGGTTTAGCTCAGTCGACTCGATGCCCATCCACCGGTAGGCGTTGCCCTCGGTCGACCCGCCAGGAAGCACCCGCAAGGGAACGCCGAGCATCACCACCATCACCAAAAACGCGGCCACCGCCCCACCCCCAGCCACCAGCCGTCCCGGTTGGCCCGTTGACGACCGAACGATGCCGTCCACCAGTCGTCCAACCAGACGCAGCACATCGGCCACCGCCATGGCGGCTAGCAGGTAGATACTCAGGTAGTAGGCAGGCAGGATCCGGCCGTTGTAGAGGCGACCCTCCGGTATATGCACGAAGGCCAACCCGAGGATCAGCGCAGAGCCGGCCAGCACGAACCCCAACCGGCGACGAAAGGCAACCGATAACACAAGACCCACCACAGCCACCACGATGAACGGCTGGAGTGGTGGGTCGTTGGTCAGGAAGTCGGCAGCCAAGTCGCCTCGGTCCCAAAGATACGACCGGAAGCGGGTGAGTTTGTGCCACGCCATGTCGTTCAGGTGCTCCCGACGCCACCAGAACGGCAGTACCCAGAAGGCCGAGCACAGCCCGGCCACCAGCCCGGTGGTGACCAGCCACTGCAGGGCCTGACGGCCCGGGCGGATTACGAGGGCCACCACCGAAGCCACGAGAGCGAAGAAAGCGACAAGCAGGTGACACAGGCCGGTAAGGGCGAGCAGGACGGCGGCCGGGGCACGTCCCCGACCGGTCTCCAGACCTCGGACCAGCAGTCCGAGGTAGACCAGGCAAGCAGCCATGGCCAGTGCGTAGGCGAACTCGCCGGCCATGGTCGACATCAGGTTTCCGCCCATGATGTTGAACGACCGGTCGAACAGGAACGGCAGAGTGGCCACGGAGGTCAGCGCGGGGCCTGGGAACGGCAGGCCGGCCAAGCGACCGGTGGCCCAGCCAGCCACCGGCATGACCACCAAGCCAAGCACCGTGACCCACTTGATGGCCATGCCGTAGTGGACGGGCACCACTAGTACTGCCAAAGCAGCTAGTAGCCCTAGGCGCACCACCCAGCCCGACGAGCGGCGCCGGTTAACGGCCAACGCGGCGGCCACCAGAGCAGGCAACACCACGACGAGCAAGGGAGTAGCCAACCCGACGTTGACGGCCACCACCAGCAGTATCGGCAGCACCATGTAGAAGTGATAGGCGGGAAACCCGGCGTACCAGTCCGGCGTCCATCCAGTTAGCCGGAACTGGGGCAGCAACTCGTCCCTAAGAAACGCTGGCCCCCAAACGTGCGCCCCAAGATCGCCGCCAGTCGGCGTCGAGCGGGTGAATAGCACCCCATCGGGATTCACCACCCAGAGCACGAACCACACGCCTCCGAGGACGATCAACAGATCCACCCACCTGGTCAGCGGCACGTGTCGCAGCACGACAGCCACCGGGCTGGCAGTGTCGTCAGGGAAGTTGTCGGCCGCGTCGGCGACCGGGTCTTCAACGACGTTGTCGGTCATGGGATCGGAGGGCAACTTCATAATGCGAGGAGAACAACGGTCGTCGTGGCGTTGAAGCCCACGTGGGCCCACAGGGCACGACTCAGTCGCCCGTCGCGCTGGGCCAGCCATCCACACACCAGCCCGATCATGACCAGCGCCGGCAACTGCAGTAATTGGAAGTGGGTCACGCCGAAGAAGACGGCAGATGCGATCAGCGCGGCCCGGGGAGCCATCCGAGCCTCCAACGCCCGGAGGGCCAGCCCCCTGAAGAACATTTCCTCAGCCACCGGTGCCAGCACCACGACCATCAGGATCAGTAGGGCGATGCCGAGACCGTCGGCCCGGTCGACTAGTTCACGGGCCGGACCCGACACGTCCAGGTCGTCGGTGAGTAGCAGGATCGGTGCGTAAATGGCCGGCACCACCGCCACCTGGGCCACCACCCCGATGAGGAGACCCTGGCCTGCTTCTCGCATGTAGGCCTTACGCCGGAGTCCGATCGATCTGGAACCGGACCAGCCAAGCTCGGCCCACTGGACGCCTCGGGTCACCACCAGCCAAACGGGCATCCCGACTAGGCCCACGTAAAGGGATCCCTGAAGGAGTGCCCCGACCGTCAAACTCGGATCCTCGACAGCCTCACTTCCCACCGCCGCCGCAGCAACTGCCATGGAAACGACGGTGGCCGCCATACCGATTAGCCAGCCGATCCCGACGTGGGCCAACCCCCACGGAACAGACGGGCGCGACGCCTTGGCCACCTCAGCGTCCGTCGGACCCTCCATCAGGCGAACCCTACCGACGGGCACCTGTCACCAGCCGACGCCGGCAATACGCTGCGTCTCGTTTGCGGACAGTCTGACGGTCACAGGGCCGCCGTACGCTGGAAGTCATGGTGGATCGACCGGATGGGCCCACGGGCCCAAATCCGCAAACCAAGAAGGACCAGGGTTGGCCCCGGTGGGGCATCTGGCTGGTCATGGGCCTAGTAGCTGCCGCCTTGATCCTCCCTGGCCTCCTCCCCTCGAGCAGTGCCGACCAGGTCGCCTACGACCACTTTCTGAGCCGCGTGGCGGCTGCCGAGGTCACCGACGTACTGGTCGACAATCAGACCGGGGGCATCACCTTCGTTGACGATGCAGGTACGACGTTCGAGACCACAGGACCCCTCGAACTGTCCATCGACGACCGGCGCCTCCTGGCCGAGAGCGGCGCCGCGGTGCGCTTCGAGACACCGCAACCCGGGTTCCTTCAAAACTGGCTCCCCCTCCTGTTGCCGGTCGGCCTGATCATCCTCTTCTTCTGGTGGATCAACCGCCGGGCCCAGGGCCAGATGAGCGGGATGATGTCAATCGGCCGTTCCCGCGCAAAGACCTACACCACCGAGCGACCGGGGACCACGTTCGACGACGTGGCTGGCTACGCGGGCGTCAAGCAAGAGATCCGAGAGGTCGTGGACTTCCTGAAGGAGGTCGAGAAGTTCGCCGAGATCGGTGCCCGGGTTCCCAAGGGCGTGCTGCTGGTCGGTCCACCGGGGACCGGCAAGACCCTCATCGCCCGAGCGGTGGCCGGAGAGGCCGGCGTTCCGTTCCTCTCGGTAACCGGTTCGGACTTCATGGAGATGTTCGTCGGAGTGGGAGCCAGTCGGGTGCGCGACCTGTTCGAGTCTGCCCGAAAGATGGGACGGGCAATCATCTTCATCGACGAAGTGGACTCAGTTGGGCGCAAGCGGGGGGCCGGACTAGGCGGTGGCCACGACGAACGTGAGCAAACCCTCAACCAGATGCTTTCAGAGATGGACGGCTTCGAGGGCAGCGAGGGCATTGTCATGATGGCCGCCACCAACCGACCAGACATCCTCGACCCGGCGCTACTGCGACCCGGGCGGTTCGACCGGCAGGTGGTCGTACCCCTCCCAGAACTGGACGACCGGCGACAGATCCTTGACGTGCACGTGAAGGGCAAGCGCATCCACGACGACGTCGACTTGGACGTGGTGGCCCGCGGGACACCAGGCATGAGCGGTGCCGACCTGTCCAACCTGGTCAACGAGGCGGCACTCATCGCCGTCCGCAATGGGGATGACGCCATCCGGGCCGACCACTTCGAGTCGGCCCGTGACCGCACCCTGATGGGCCAGAAGCGCGAGTCGATGGCCCTTACCCCAGACGAGAAGGAGGCCATCGCCTACCACGAAGCGGGCCACGCCCTTTGCGCCGCCGTGCTCCCGACGGCCGACCCGCTCCACAAGGTGACGATCATCCCCAGCGGCATGGCCCTCGGCGTGACCATGCAGTTGCCGGAGGAAGAGCGCCACATCCACCGACAGGACTACCTGGAGGACTCGCTGGTCGTGATGATGGGTGGGCGCATGGCCGAGGATCTGGTGTTCGGCGTGGGCTCCACGGGGGCTAGCAACGACCTGGTGCGGGCCACCGAGATAGCCCGGAAGATGGTCCGGGAGTGGGGCATGAGCGACCGGGTCGGCCCCATGGCGTGGGGCAGCCAGGGGCAGGTGTTCCTGGGCGATGACCTGATGCACACCCGGGATTACAGCGACGACACGGCCCGGGTCATCGACGAAGAGGTCCAGCGGATCCTCACCAACCAGGAAGACCGCTGCCGCAAGCTGCTCACCGACCACCGAAACGCCCTCGACCTGATCGCTAGGTCGCTGCTGGAACACGAGACGATCAGCGGCGACGAGGTCAACCGGCTGGTAGCCGCTGCGACCGACACCACCGGAGCAACCGGATCGGCGACTAGTCCGGACGGCACTCCCGATCCCGCGAAACAGACCGTCAGCGATCCCTCGGTCGCCGACCAGAGCTAACCCACCCAACGACCGGATCAACCGGTGGACCGCCTGATCCTTCTCATAGCGGTAGCGGCGGTCGCCTCCGGGCTCGCCCTGCTACTGCAACGGCGCCGACCTGACGCACCGGTCAGAACCGGCTGGACGGTGCCCGAACAGTTGGACCGCGACGACTTCGAATACCCGGACGCGCCGTGGCTGGTCACCGTGTTCACCTCAGACTCGTGTGAGTCGTGCAACTCGGTGATGGCCACCGCCTTACCTCTGGCCAGCCCTGAGGTTGCCGTCCAGGAAGTGGAGGTCGGCAGGGACCGGGCCATCCACGACCGGTACGCCATCGACGCCGTACCTATGGTGCTGATCTCCGATGCCCTCGGCGTGGTGCGCGACCACCACGTGGGGCCTGTGAGCGCCACCCACCTGTGGGGATCACTGGCCGAACTCCGGGAGCCGGGCTCCACC
>JASLKB010000062.1 GCA_030747775.1 Acidimicrobiales bacterium
CAACAACCCGACCCGAGTCGTCCCTCTCGTAATCGAAGGTGAACGACGGCCCAGTGTCAACTGAACCGCACTGCGGGCATTTCCTGTCCATAACTGCCTCCTCATCGTTCCTGGCGTTGCCACCGATGCCGCACAGCGGCCGGTTGGCGGACCGTCACAGGGCCAGGCCCCTCAGATCCTCTGGATGATTCACCCCCATTATCCCACGAGGGTGTGACAGACCATCGGCGCCAACAGAGCAAAGACAGGCTGCTCCAGCAGGGGACGTGCCTGCCGGTTCGGTGTATATCGAGCCGGAGTGTTGGTGGGGTGATTTCGTAGGGTGATTTTTGTGGGGTGATTTTGTGGGGTTTTAGGGGGATTGCCGGGGACGCGGGAACGATCTGGCTGACCGAAGGTGCCGGTCTGCAGTCCAGCAACACCGTGGAAGAGACCCAATAGGTGCGATAGGCCCCTGGGAGACGAACAGAGCTGCAACAGGGCGGGCAGCGCCGTGTAACCATCCGTGGCCGATCAGGCGTTGAGCGCCTTCCTGGCGAGTTGTTCTAGTTCGGTGCCGGGGACCGGTTCGGAGTCACGTCGCCGGTCACCGTGGATGAGGGTGTTCCATTCGTCAGGGATTGCGCCTGCTCCCCATCGTGCCCCTAGTAGGGCGCCGGCGATCGCGGCGACGGTGTCGGTGTCATGTCCGATCCGGACGGCGGCCACGAGGGCGTCGCGGAGATGATCGGATGGTTGTTCTGCGGGTACCGGTGTGTTGATGATTGCTGAGAGGGCGGCCTGGAATGCGGTGACCACCCAGCCGTTGGGGTTGAACAGGCCGGGGGGGCCGGTAACGGCTTCCGTGATGAGTGCGTCCCATTTCTCCTGTCGGTCTTCGGCAACGTGTTCGAGGCCGTTCCGTACTGCAGCTTCCCAGTCGAATGCCTGGCCGGGTTCGGCGGTAGTGATGGCTTCCTGGATGGCCAGGGACCAGAGAACGCAGGCTGCGACCGAGTCGGGGTGGGCGTGGGTGAGCGACGCGATCGATCCGGCCAGCCCGGCGATCTCGGTCCGGTCATCGAGCGCTGCCAGAGCAACAGGGCCTGTGCGCATCAGAGCACCATTTCCCGCCGCTCCCGGGTTCGCATCCATGAACGCGACAGCCACAACAGCCAGATCTTCAGGAATGGCGGCGCTGCCGAGCACCGAACTCGTCTGGTTTCCGACATCGGCTGGTCCGGCCTCATACCAGGCAAGGAAGTTCGAGGCGATCGCATCTAGGTCGCTACTGCCGGTTGCGATCACGTCGAGAATCGCGACCGCCATCTGCGTGTCATCAGTCCACTCCCCCGGCGCCCAGCCGAATCCGCCTCCACCTTTCATGGCGATCTCCCGGTCGGGCCCTGGGTTGGTGAACTCGTAGCCGGCTCCGAGAGCGTCACCGGCCGCCGAGCCCAGTACCGCTCCTGTTGCCCGGTCGGAGACCGCTCGGGATCGTTCACCTGCCATGCGTGCTCTCCTCTGCTGGACGGTCTGGACGATAAAGCCCAGCAGGAGTGCGCCGCCAATGAGCCACCAGGCGCTACCCACGAAATCGGTGATCGTGATGTCCGTCACCTGCCCTGTTCCCAGTCGACGACGAAGTCGAACTGTTCCAGGGTCTCGGGAGCCTCTCGGGTCTCACCGCGACCGGCGTTGGGTCCGCGGCCGGCGTCGCCGATCCTCAGGTCGGAGATCACCTCCAGTACGTCAGCGGCGGTCGCATAGCCATGGCGGATGAGCCAACACCCGACAACGGTGCCGGTGCGGCCGACACCGCCCCAGCAGTGCACGTAGATGTTGTGACCGGCGGCAAGGTCGTTGTCGACCGCGTCGAGGATCTCGACCATGAGCTCCTCGGTGGGGATGTACACGTCGCGGATCGGGTATCGGCCAACCTCGGCGTGGGATTCGACATGGGAGTCGTAGTGGGTGAGGTGCCTGTCGGTGCCACCTGGGTAGTCCTGGGTGAGGTTGACGAACCGGTCGATTCCCACGTCGAGCAGCTGTTTGATGACCTCAGGGACCTGTTCGAGTTCCCGCCGGCCCTTCTTGCCCGGGTAGGCGCCTGCGGCGAACCGGCCCTCGACCACCCAGTAGGACCGCCCGGTGGGTCCGGGGAGGCCGTCCGGGGCAAGCGGATATGTCTGAACCATGGCAGGGATCGTCTCATGGATTGTCAAGGTGTTCTCCTGTCGTTTGTATTGGGTCCGGGCGTTCTCCGGTCCGGGGATCTCTCTTCTCCCCCTTACGGGGAGAGAGATCCCCGGACCTTCGTAAACGTCTGCGCGCAACTATCTCGCTCACCCCGATGACTGCGACCAGTAGCGCGATGAGCCACGGGGCGGTGCCGAACCAGTCGTTCCACACGATGGTGGTTTCCCCCTCACGAAGTGAGGGGGAAACCATCCCAACAATCGATGCCATCACCGAGCCATGTGGTCGGCTTCGGCCTCTTTCAAGTCGTCGAATAGGTTCTGCTTGCGGCGCTGCTTCTCCACCGGAGCCGACCGCCGGTAGTCGCGCACCGCCCGGTCGACACTGCTCATGGCATGGAGGGTGCCGGGGCCGTCGCCGCGGAAGTTCTGGACGTTGGTGTCGTCGAACCCGATGCGACCGGCTTCGTGGTAGCTGTCCTGGTTCGCCCCCAGGTAGACGAACGTCCAACCGGCAGCCTTGCGGGCCTCGATGGCCTCAAACAGGGTGGACCGGGTCCAACGCCTGCTGGCGTTCTCGAACCCGTCGGAAAACACGACCACGATCTGGTCCTCGGCGGTTCCGAGCCCGGCGAGGCGACGGTCGACCGAGGTGACGAGGTCGCCGAGGGCGTCTAGCAGCGGGGTCATACCACGCGGCTTGTAGATGTCCCTGGTGAGGTCCGGCACCTTGCCGATCGGTGTTGCGTCGTGTAGCACCTCGAACGGATTCCCGCTGTCGAACTGGACCAAGGTCATGGTGCAGTCGCCGGTTTCGCTCTTCTGGGTGGACAGGAATGCGTTGAAGCCCCCGACCACGTCTTCGACCAGGTTCTCCATCGATCCGGACCGGTCGATCAGGAACGAAACGTGCACGGGCACGTCAGCATCGGATCCTTCAACCGGATTCGGCCCTGGAACCTCTGGTGTGGCCTGGCTGATCCGGTCGGCAACGTCCACCGCTGCGGTGAGACCACCGATCTGGGTGAGTTCAGAAGGCCAGACACCGTCACCGTGGCGAGCGCCAAGACATGCGCCTGCCATAGCCGCAATGGTGTCGGTGTCGCCTCCGGCATTGACCGCGTTGAGGAGCCCCTCGACAGGTGTCCTTGCCGTGGCTGCACACCACAGGGCAGCAGGAACCGCCTCGATGGCGACCGGTCCGGTGCCGAGCATGCTCAGTGCCGCCTCTGGGCTCTGGGCAAGCATCGCCGGCAGGATCCGGATTCGGTCGATGACCGCTGCTCCGTCGATGTCGCCCTGCTTGAACTCGACGCAGATCTCGGCAACCGCTGTCAACCAGGTGGCATCCAGTGGACCATCGCCGTTGGCCGCGAGAGCTACGGCAGCGGCGAATGCCGCGGCAGCCGAGGTGGCTACTGGATGGCCATGGGTGGCCGAGGTGGACAGGGCCGCCTCATATGCGGCCCGTTGGGGATCGCCGGCCCACATGAGGCCGAACGCGGCGCACCTCGCGGCTCCGGAAGTTCCCGCTGACGATGTCGACGAGGCTGACCACCAGGGGCTTCCAGCCCGGATAGCGGCCTGGGCCCGCAGAACAGCCTGGCCACGGGTGTCGATGGTGGCGGCGGCCAGCCTGGCGGCGAACCGTTCCGGGTGGGTCTCGGCACCAGCCAGGATGCTGTCTCCGGTCATCAGGGTCAGTTGGGTGTCCGAGCCTGCCTTCGGATCTGGAACGACATGTCCCGTGATCAGACCAAGATTGGCAACGATCCAGTTGCGGGGGCGATCCTCGACCGGCTCGCCAAGGGCTTCTCCCACCACGGCGCCGACGAGGGCACCTCGGGAGCGTTCCTTCGATGCCGGCTGTAGACCGAAGTGGCCTGCGGGTGGGGTACCAATCTGTTCAGCAACCGCCTTGGCCGCCTCAGGTCCGAATCGGGTCTCAATGTTTCCTGTGGATTCCATACAGGTAGCTCCTTTTGTATTAGTCATAATGACTATATCATATTGGACAGGTTCTTGTCAAGTCGAAATTAATGTTCTAGATTGGAGACATGACAACCGGTTGCAAATCACCCTCCATCTACAAGTATGACGAAGGGGTGTGACAGTGGATCCCGGAACGACTCCCGACTACGACCCACAAGCCTTTCCACCGTTCGCCGTAACCGTCGACATCGTCGTCATGACGATCATCGAAGACGAGCTACGCGTTCTCCTCATCAGACGTGCCGTGCCGCCATTCCGAGACTCCTGGGCCCTTCCCGGCGGTTTCGTCCGACCCGACGAAGACCTCAGCACTGCGGCAGTCCGGGAACTAGCTGAAGAAACCTCCATCAACCAGGAACCAGACCATCTTGAACAGTTCGGCACCTATGGCCACCCTGACCGGGATCCCAGAATGAGGGTTGTATCCGTCGGCTACTGGGCCATTATCCCGGACCTACCTACCCCGAAGGGTGGGAGCGACGCCGCCTATGCCGAACTTGTTCCTGTCGCCGAGCTGGAAGGTGGCCGGATACGCCTCGCGTTCGACCACGACCGGATCGTCACTGACGCGATAGCGCTGGCCCGATCCAGTCTTGAGAACACCACGATCGCAACCCGCTTCTGCCCGCCCGAGTTCACCATCAGTGACCTCCGGCGGGTCTACGAGGCTGTTTGGGATTCCAAACTTGATCCCGGCAACTTCCAACGAAAGGTCAAACAGACCAGCGAATTCCTCCAACCCCTCAATCAGACGACCAGATCAGGCGACAAGGGCGGCCGCCCTGCCGCCCTATGGGTAAAGGGACCCGCCGAGAAACTCAGCCCTCCCCTCTCCCGACCAGACTCCAACTGACAGGGCCGTCCGAACCCTGTACCACGATGAATGGCCAACCACTCTTTCAAACTCCGCCTGGCCCATCGTTTGGCTAGTCGGGTCTAATTCCACCAGGACCCGCCGCCTGCCGGCCGGTGAGGCCATGGAACGGTCCGGTAGCCTGACCCGTTCCAGCCCCTGTAGCTCAGCGGATAGAGCATCGGCCTCCGGAGCCGTGTGCACAGGTTCGAGTCCTGTCAGGGGCGCCAGACGCGACGCCTGTTCCTGAATCCGACTCCCGAGCCCAGAAGGGACATTGGTTAGGATCGCGTCCAATGGCCGCACCCCGAAAGAAGTGGACCTTCCAGTGGAAGGAACTCTACGACGAGGTCATCACCTCCGGCCTCTGTACCGGTTGCGCCGGCTGCGTGATCGCCTGTCCCCATGACGTCATCGGCTACGAGCACGCACCCGGGCAGTACAAGCCGTTCCACCTCGAGGACGACCTGGGTCTCGACGACTGCGGCCACGGCCAGAAGGGCTGCACGTCATGCACCCGGGCCTGCCCACGTTTTCGCGACTGGGAAACCGAAGCCGACCAGCACCTGTTCGCCCGAACCCGCAAGCCCGACGAGATGTCCGGCGTCTACAAGGACGTGCTGCTCACCCGGGCGAGTGACGCCGGCGTCCACCAGATGGGCCAGGACGGAGGCCTGGTGTCAGCCATCCTCATCTGGTGCCTCGACAACGGCATCATCGACGGCGCACTGACCAGCCACCTGGAACCTGAGGGCCCCGACGGCTCCAGCAGTTGGAAGGCCGTCCCAGCGGTGGCCACCGACCGTGCTTCGGTACTGGCCGGGGCGGGCAGCCGCTACACCTACTCGGCCAACACCTTGGCCATGCCCGAGGCCCTCGACCGGGGCCTCGCCTCCCTAGCGCTGGTCGGTATGAGTTGCCAGACGTCCATCGGGCCGGTGATGTGGCACCGCAAGGTGGGCAAGGCCGGCAAGCCCATCAAACTCAACATTGGCCTCCTTTGCTCCAAATCGTTCGACGACGCCATCTTCGAGGAGCTCTTCTGGGCCAAGTACCGCCTCCGCAAGGAGGAAATGGTCAAGATGAACATCAAAGGCGTTTTCCAGATCTGGATGCGCAACGGCGACTACCACGAGATCAACCTCAAGGAGTGCCACGCCTGGACCCGTGAGGGCTGCACCCACTGTCCGGACTTCGCCGCCGAGCACGCTGACATCTCCACCGGGGGCATCGGCGAGAACAACGACTGGACGCTGACCATCGTGCGGACCGAATTGGGCCGCCAGGTGATCATGGGGATGCTTGCCGACGGCGTGATCGAGGGCCGTCCAGGCGACAGCGACCCCGGAGCCATTGCCCTCATGCACAAGTTGGCCGCCAAGAGTAGGGAGCGCTGGCCCGACTGGGCCAACCCCACGGCCCGGGTCGGCCTACCGGTCAGGGCCGGCTAATCAGCTAAAAGTTTCAGACAGCACAGTCGTCGGAGATCTCGACGAACCAGCCGTAGTGCTCAACCAGCATGTCCCGGGTGACGACGTCACGTTGGTCGTCGATGAAGGCGTCCAGCTCCTGGAACTTCTCGAAGGTCACCTTGGCCTGGATGCCGTCCAGCACACAAGCGCAGAACCTCTTGGCCTTGACCGACCCCAAATCGTCGTTGGCCTCCAGACAGGCGGCGACGAACTCGCGCTCCACCAGTCCCTCACCGGTCGCATCAGCCTGGTCCTCCCACGACACCGGCTCACCGGAAGGCACGCACGCCGCAGCCACCAATACGAACAGGGCAACGGGCAGGAGGGAGCGGAAGAGACGATTCACGACCCGGAGGCTACCGGCCGGCCAGCTCGACGGCCCGGCGCAGCACGGCATCGAACATCGGCTCGGTGAGCCGACCGGTGAAGGTGTTTTGCTGGCTCACGTGGTACGAGCACAAGATCGTACGGCCGTCCCCCAACGGGGCCTCGACCCCGTGTCCGAACGTCGGCCGGGGCCGTAGGTTGAACTCGGCCGCGGTGGCCACGTAGCCGATCTGTCCAAGGACGACCACGACCCGCACGTTCGACAGTGCGGCCACCTCGCGCTCAAAGAACGGACGGCACGCCGCCTTCTCGTCAGTCGTCGGCTTGTTGGCCGGCGGTGCGCACTTGACCGGCGCCGTGACAAACACGTCGGTCAACGCCAACCCATCGTTGAGGCCCACCGCCTCGGGCTGGTTAGCCAGGCCCACCCGGTGGAGAGCGGCAAACAGGAAGTCCCCCGATCGGTCGCCGGTAAAGACCCTCCCGGTCCGATTGGCGCCGTGGGCAGCCGGGGCCAACCCCACGATCAGGATCCGAGCCCCCGGGTCACCGAATCCGGGAACGCCACGACCCCAGTACTCCTGATCACGGTAGGCGGCTCTTTTCTCGTCAGCCACCTTCTCCCGCCACGCCACGAGACGTGGACACGCCCGACAAGCCACTACCTCCTCATGGACGGCCCGCAAAGAGCCAGCAATGCCACGATCAGAGACGGGTCGAATCACCGGGCCAGAGTAGGTTCGACAACCGATGCGTCCCACCCTCGTGCTGTACGTCCGCCACGGACGCACTCCCACCACGGGAGCCCGACTCCCCGGTCGGGCCCCCGGCCTGCACCTGTCCGACGAGGGCCGCGCCCAGGCCGAAGCCACCGCCGCCGCCATCGCTGCATCCACGAGTTCGAGCCGACCGGTGGTCGCTGTGTACGCGTCACCCATGGAACGCACCAGAGAGACCGCGGTGCCCATCGCCCGAGCTCTGGGACTTCGAGTCCGAACGGCCTCCGGCCTCCTCGAGTGCGACTTCGGACGCTGGACGGGACGGCGCCTCAAAGACCTCATGAAGCTCAAGGCGTGGACCACCGTCCAGCGACAACCGTCGGCTTTTCGCTTCCCCGGCGGCGAGTCGTTCGCCGAGATGCAGGCTCGTGTCACCGGCCAGGTGGCCGACCTGGTAACCCGCCACCCCGGCGAGACCATCGTCTGCGTCTCCCACGCTGACCCCATAAAAGCGGCACTCGCCCAGAGCCTCGGTACGCCGCTGGACCTGTTCCAGCGGATCGTGGTTGGTCCGTGCTCAACGAGTGCCGTGCTCCACGACGCGGAGCGGCCCACGGTGCTGCACGTGAACGCCACGCACCACCTTTCGGGCCCACCCCGTCGCGACGATTCATAGGCTCGGGACCGTGGCACGACCGGAAATCGACTGGGACGACACTGACGGGTTCACCGCTGGCGCCGTCGGACCCCAGGGTCGACGGGTGTTCTTCCTCCAGGCCCGGCGGGCCGGCCAGGTGGTGTCGCTGAAGGTCGAGAAGCAGCAGGTCTCCGGCCTGGCCGACTTTCTCGACGGCCTCATGGAGGACCTTCCCCCGATCGACGAACAGGCCTTGGAGGTGATCGATGCCAACGTCCGCTTCGACAGCCCCGATGAGGCCGACTGGGTGGTGGGCAGCCTCGGAATCACCTACCAGCAGTCGACCGATCGGCTGGTGCTGATCGCCGAGGAACTCCTGCGCGATGAGGATGAGCCGCCCGCCCAGGCCCGATTCCCGATGCGGCGCGAGATGGTGGTCTGCTTCATCGACCGGGCCCGCCAGTTGGTGGCCGCCGGTCGACCGCCGTGCGACTGGTGCGGTGCCCCGCTGGAACCCTCGTCCGGCGGCTGGTGCCCCTGTGTCAACTGAGCCGTCGACCGGGCACGAGACCCACGGTTCCACCGAAGGAACCGCCAACGGCGCCACCTCGGATGTCGCGCCTGACCCCTTCCGCCGCCGCGGCCCGGTCCTTGATCCACTGGCCGTCGAGGTACTCACTGAAGGTGAAGTCGAAATCTTGGGGCGGATGCCGTGGACGTCCAACGCCACCTTCCTGGTCGACGTCACTCACCCCTCGACCGGACCCGACCCGTACCTCCAAGGCGTCTACAAGCCGGCCCGTGGCGAACGACCACTCCACGACTTCCCGGCGGGGATCCACCGGCGGGAGGCCGCGGCCTGGGAGCTTGCCGCCCAACTGGGATGGGGCCTCATCCCACCCACCGTGGTCCGGGACGGGCCACTGGGTGAGGGGTCCATCCAGTTGTACGTGCCATGCGACTATGAGGAGCACTACTTCACGCTGCGTGACGATCCGACCCATGCTGATGCCCTCGTCCGCCTCGCCGCCTTGGACCTGGTGGCCAACAACACCGACCGAAAGGGCGGCCACGTGCTGGCCGGCGACGATGGGGCCCTATGGGCCATCGACAACGCCCTGTGCTTTCACCACCAGTTCAAGGTGCGCACAGTGATCTGGGACTTCGCCGGCCACGCCCTGCCCGACGATCTGGTCGCCGACCTCCATCGGCTCGTCAACGACGGGCTCTCGACGTCGCTGGCCGAGCTACTGGACCCGCTTGAGCGAGATGCCGTACTGACCCGTGCCGCGGCGGTGGCCTCCGCCGGTGAACTCCCGACTGACCCCAGCGGACGCCGGGTCCCCTGGCCGCTGGTCTGACCGGTACCACCATGGCCGACCTCGACCGCCTGCTCGTTGACGGCGACCTCGACGGCCTCCTCCGGCTGGTCGATGAGGCCTGTGACGCCAACGACTGGGAGGCCCTCGAGCGCATCGCCACCCGGTCCCGGTTAGCCGTTGAACGAGGCCACCAACTGTGGCCGGCTGCTGACCATGCCGAGCACCGCCTGGCCCTCCAGGCCCCAGCGTCGTTTGCCGCCGCCGCGGTGGTCCGTGACGCCACCACGTTTGGGGTGGCGCCCCTAGCCGAGGTGGCGGCCTCGTCCCACCCGTGGGCGGACCTGGAGCCCCATCTACCAAGCCACATAGGAGCGATCCGGGCCGTAGTTGCCCACGAACGGGTGGCCCGCGGCGAGGATCTCACCGCCCTCGACCTGGTCGACGACCCGTTCGGTCTGCCACTCCGGCTGGCCGCTTGGGAGCCGACCACCGACGGCCCTACCATCGGCCCCTACGCCGTGGACGACCCCGTCCCACCTCCGGGATCCCTCCAGCCGAACCCCGGTTCCAGCGATCTTGGAGGCGGCGTCGACCGGCCGGCAGGACCCGAAGCGGAGACGGCCCGCATCGCCCTCCGGGACCTGGTCGCCACGTGGACCGAGCAGTCCCGGGGCACCGCGACGTCAGTGGCGGTGGTTGGCTCCGGTCTGGATGCTGCCCGCATTGCAGGGCGTGCCACCGACGCCGGCCCGGTCAGCTTCCGCCCACTGGCCACCGACGAAGCCTTCGGCCTGTTGGCGTGGGCCGGAGCCTCCGGAGGTGCCCACGGGCGACGGCGCGGCGCGGCACGGGGACGCTTCGAGGCGTGGTGGTGTGCAGCGGCGCTAGGCGGACTGGACGGCCCGAACGAGGCGTGGCCCCCGGACCCCGACGAACTCGGCAATGCGGTGGCCGAGATGGGCTGGTGGCGCTGGGATGGCGCGCAACGTCCCGCGGGTTGGTTTCTGGGAATCGCCGTCGATGACCCGGCCGACGGTCTGGCGTGGGCGCTCGCCGCCAGCGACCACCTGTCCTGATCCTGTTTCTCCGGGCTGTCCGCCCCGAGAAACAGCAGGTCAGCCTCGGGCCTGCAGAGCCTCAATCAACTTGGGCAGCACCTTGTGGACGTCGCCCACGATGCCGAGGTCGGCGATGCCGAAGATCGGTGCCTCCTCGTCCTTGTTGATGGCGATGATGTTGGCTGAGCCCTTCATCCCGACCAGATGTTGCGTGGCACCGCTAATGCCACAGGCCACGTAGACCGTCGGCTTCACGACCTTGCCGGTCTGGCCGACCTGATACGAGTACGGAACCCACCCGGCGTCCACCACGGCACGGGATGCACCGGGGGCGCCACGGACCAGCCCAGCCAGGGTCTCGATCATCTCGTACTTCTCGGCCTCTCCCAGCCCACGGCCGCCGGAGACGACCACGGCCGCCTCGTCCAACTTCGGACCTGATGTCTCCTCGACGAAGCGGTCCTTGACCACTGCGGCACCGGTGTTGCCAAGATCGCCCACGACCAGTTCGGACACGGTGGCCGGTGCACCACCCGACTCCTCGGCGGCAAATGACTTGGGCCGGACCAGGAAAATGGCCAGACCGGCGTCGGTGAAGCCGGCCATGACGTCGGTGGTGCCACCGAATACGGGCTCACTGCCCAGCAAGCGGTCGCCGTCGACGACCAGATCAACGACGTTGGTTAGGACCGGACGGTCAACCTTGGCCGAGAGGCGGCCGGCGACATCCCGGCCGTCGTAGGAGGTAGCAGCCAGCAGCACATCGGGGCCGGTCCCGGCCTCGAGTGCTCCGGCGATAGCCGAGGCAACCCTCGCACCGGGCAGGGCACCGTCGGCGTCTGCGATGGTGTGGACGGTCGTGGCGCCATGGGCACCCAGATCACCGGCCACCGCCGAGGCGTCGCCCACCATGACCACCTCGACTGTGTCGGCCAGCGTGCGGGCCTTGGTCAACAGTTCCAGCGTCCCGACCGACGCACCAGCCTCGGTGGCCTCGCCGAACACCCAGATCTTCGAGATTCCCATAACCGACTCCTACAGGACCTTGAGGTCGTCCAGGAACGCCAGAATGCGTTCGTGGGCGTCGCCCTCGTCGACGATGACCTCGCCGGCCTCCCGTGCGGGGGCCTCGGCGATGGCCGTGATCTCTTGGCGGGCACCGGCCCAGCCGACGGTGGCCGGGTCAATACCCAGGCCGGCCAAGTCAAGCTCCTCAACCGGCTTGTTCTTGGCCGCCATGATCCCCTTGAAGGAGGGGTAGCGGGGCTCGACCACGCCGGCGGTCACCGAGACCACGGCGGGGAGCGGGCACTCGACCTGATCGAAGCCGGCCTCAGTCTGGCGCTTCACGGTGGCCACGCCATCAGCGACCTCAATCTCCTTGCCGAAGGTGACCGATGGGAGGTCCATCAACTCAGCGATCTGCACAGGCACGGTGCCCGTGTAACCGTCACTGGACTCTGTGGCCGTCAAGACCAGGTCGGGCTCACAACGTGCGATCGCTGCGGCCAGCACCTTGGCTGTGGACAGCGAGTCAGAGCCCGCCAAAGCCTCGTCGCTGACCAGCACGGCGCTCTCGGCACCCATGGCCAGAGCGGTCCGCAGCCCGCTCACCTCATTGTTGGGGGCCATGGAGACGAGCTTCACCTCGCCACCGCCGGCAGCGTCCACCAGCTGCAGGCCCATCTCCACCCCGTAGGAGTCCGACTCATCCAAGATGAGCTTGACGTCCCGCTTGAGGGTCTTGGTCTCGGGATCCAACGCGCCCGGATCAGCCGGGTCGGGGATCTGCTTCACACATACGACAACGTTCATGGGGTGGAGTCTGCCCGACGACGATGGCAACCGGACCAACCGAATCAGGGGATTTCGTAGTGGTCGTCTGTCACGGTCCGGCCTACCCCGGCCATAGCGCCGGATCGGACCCGGACCGGGCCGTAAGGTCGGTCCATGCCCACTGGCGAACCGCCGACCATCGCTCCGCCGAGGTCCCGACCATGAAGGTCCTACTCATCGTCAACCCGTCGGCCTCGTCAGTGACGGCCCGCACCCGGATCGTGATCCAGAAGGCCCTGTCGGCTGACCACCGCCTCGAAGTTTCGGCCACCACCCGTCGAGGCCACGCCACCCGACTGGCCCAGAGCGCC
>JASLKB010000063.1 GCA_030747775.1 Acidimicrobiales bacterium
CGCCGGACGGGGCCGTTGTCACGGTGGGCGTCGAGGTTCCGGTGGGCAATCACGTGCGGGCTGCTGGCGAGGACTTGATGATCGGTGACCGGGTGTTCGACGCCGGCACGGTGCTCAGGCCGGGACACCTCGGGGTGCTGGCCAGCATCGGGGTGGCGACCGTCCCAGTCCGACGTCGTCTCCGGGTTGGCGTGCTGTCCACGGGAGACGAGTTGCGCGAGGGGCCTGTTGCCCTGGCTCCCGGTCAGATCCGAGACGCCAACCGTCCGGCCTTGCTGGGCCTGTTGAACGAGTTGGGCGCAGAGGCGGTCGACCTCGGACGAGTGGCCGACGACGAGGCAGCCATCGAGGCGGCGCTCATTGGCGGGGTGGCTCGGTGCGATGCCATGCTGACCTCTGGGGGCGTGTCGATGGGCGACTTCGACTACGTCAAGGTCGTCCTGGATCGGATTGGTGACATGCGTTGGATGCAGGTCGCCATCAAGCCGGCGAAGCCGCTGGCCTTCGGTTTGGTTGAGGGGGTGCCAGTGTTCGGCCTACCCGGCAACCCGGTCTCGTCGATGGTTTCGTTCGAGTTGTTCGCCCGACCGGCGCTCCGAGCCATGGCTGGTCATCGTGACCTCGACCGGCGGAGGGTGAGAGCCGAGGTAGTCGGTGGCCTGGGTCGACATCCCGATGGCAAGGTTCATTTCGCACGGGTGGTCGTCGAGATAGTCGACGGACGGTTCAGGGTCCGATCGGCCGGCGGGCAGGGATCCCACCAGCTCACCTCCATGGCTGTCGCCGATGGGCTAGCAGTGCTTCCCGATGGCGCCGGCGTGGCCAACGGCGATCAGGTCGAGGTCCTGTTGCTGGGATGAACGGCGTTCAGTCGTACGCTGGTCGGGTGACTCGACCCCTAATCGACGGCTTCGGCAGGGTGCATCGTGACCTTCGGATCTCGGTGACAGACCGGTGTAACTTCCGGTGCGGTTACTGCATGCCTGCTGAGGGTCTCCAGTGGCTTCCTCGTTCTGAACTGCTTACGTTCGAGGAGATCGAGCGGGTGGCCCGCCTATTGGTGGAGCGTCATGGGATCGACAGTATTCGCCTCACCGGGGGGGAGCCCACGGTACGTGCCGACTTGTCCCGGTTGGTCCGGATGTTGGCCGATCTGGACGTGGACCTCGCGTTGACGACCAACGGCGCCACCCTCGGGCTGGCCGCTGCCGGGCTGGCCGATGCTGGGCTGCGGCGTATCAACGTCTCGTTGGACTCGCTACGCGCCGATAGGTTCGCCGACCTGACACTGCGTGACGAGCTAGGCCGGGTGCTGGACGGTATCGATGCCGCACTGTCTGCAGGCTTAGATCCGGTCAAGGTCAACGTGGTTGTGATGCGCGGCGTGAACGACGATGAATTGGTCGACTTTGCTCGCTTCGGACGTGATCGCGGGGTGGTGGTGCGGTTCATCGAGTTCATGCCCTTGGACGCCGATGAGGTCTGGACCCCACGGTCGGTGGTGGGCGTGGACGAGATCGTGGCCCGGGTCGGAGAGGTGTTCCCGTTGGAGGCGGTAGTTCGGACCTCGGCGCCGGCAACCCAGTTCCGCTATTGCGACGGCGGGGGTGTGATCGGGGTGGTGGCTAGCGTCACTAGGAGCTTCTGCGACTCGTGTGACCGGGTCCGCCTTACCGCCGACGGCCAGTTCCGGAATTGCCTTTTTGCGATCGAAGAGTTCGACGTCCGGTCCCTTCTTCGTTCGGGCGCCACGGACGACGAGGTGGGGGCGATGTTGGAGCGTGCGGTGGCCGCCAAGTGGGTCGGTCACGGTATCGGGCGGGTGGAGTTCATTCGTCCGGCTCGGTCCATGTCCCAGATCGGAGGCTGATCCAGTGAATGACCCGTTGACTGGTTCGACGGGCGCGCGCGGCTTCACTCATTTGGACGAGCAAGGCCGGGCTCGCATGGTCGACGTGGGAGGCAAGGATGTCACCCGTCGTCGAGCCGTGGCCCGAGCCCGAATCACCATGCAGCCTGAGACAGCCCAGGCACTAGACGAGGGGACGGTGGCCAAGGGTGACGTCCTGGCCGTAGCCCGGGTGGCTGGTATCCAGGCGGCCAAGCGCACGTCGGAACTCATTCCGCTGTGTCATCCACTGATCCTGAGTTCGGTGGTCGTGGACCTGGTGGTCGGCGATTCCTGGGTGGGCGTCGAGGCTGTGACCGAGACGGTGGATCGCACCGGCGTAGAGATGGAGGCACTGGTCGCCTGTTCGGTTGCAGCGTTGACCGTCTACGACATGTGCAAGGCCAAGGACCGGTCAATGACCGTGGAGTCGCTGGGCCTTCACGAGAAATCGGGTGGCCGGTCGGGCGACTGGCGACGGGATGACCACCTAGCGTGACCTCTTTGATGATTTGATCGCGCTGTCCGCGCGAGTATTCGCGCGGACAGCGCGAGAGTATCCACCATTTGACAGGGGAGCACCACTACGTTCCCTCGTTATCCACATGGGAACGACCGGACCGGAGGGTGGATCGAGATGAGGACACGACCGTGTTGATCATTCTGGGCCTCGCGGTCCTCTGGGCGGCGGTGCTGTTGCCACCGGTCATCCGCAATCGCGACGTTCTGGCGCGCCCCCTGGTCGCCGTAGCATCGATTAACCGCATGGCCGGACGAAGGGCCGAGCGGGGGCCAGGCCGATCCCTTGCCGTAGCACGGTCCCGTCGACTTGGGGCCATCCGTTCGGCAGCCACCTCGATCCCGGGCGACGTCGGATCTGCCCGCCGCCGACGCCGCGACCTGATGTCCATGCTTGTCGGCATGGCTGTCTTCACGTTCCTCGGTGGCGTGGCCGTGGGCGGGGCGGTCTGGATGGCCCACTTTCTGGTCGACCTGCTCCTAGTTGGCTATGCGGTACTGGTCACCCAACGTCACCAGTTGGAAGCCGAGCGTCGCGAGACGATCATCCCCTTCCGGATGGATGGCCCGCTCATGGGCGGTTTGCCCAGCTCGTCGGCGATGCGCGACGAGGCGGTACTCACTCGGCGGGCCAACTGATCCCGATACTCGGAACCGCCGGATACCATCGCCCCCGGTCGCGGGGGTGTAGCTCAGTTGGCTAGAGCGCTACGTTCGCAACGTAGAGGTCGTGAGTTCGATTCTCATCACCTCCACCGGACCGTTTGGGTCGATCGCTTGACCTGGCCGGTTATGCCGGCACCCTCGTTCATGAACCGAGTCATTCTAAATTGTCGGCCTCGACGGCTTCCAGCAGACGGCTTGGTAGGTCGGGGAGTTCGGAGCGGACCCTCGTCCAGCTAGGGATGAACGGCGTCTCCAGCGGATCGTCTAGGAACTCCTGGCCAGCTCGAACGATGGACCGGGCAAACACCTCGATGGCCGACTCCTCAGCGTGGCGATCGTATGCCATGGCGTTAAAGGCAGCGTCTGCCTCGTACCGGTCGATTAGGTCGAGCGCCGTCCGGTCGTAGGCAGCTTCCAGCGAGCGGAAGCCCTCGGCGCTCAGGACCACGCCTCCGATAGCCAGCTTCCGGTAGATGGCGCGGGCGATGTCTACGCTCATGCGGTGCAACCCGTCCGTCGGATCGTCGGCGGAGAGCTCCCGGTGCTTGTGGTCGTAGCCATCGGCCACGTCGACCTGGCACACCCGGGTAGTGGGGAAGTGGCGGTACACCTCGGCCAGTACGCCGATCTCGAACCCCCAGTCCGACGGCACCCGTAGGGTCTCGGCCACGTCGGTAGACATAGCGCACTCGCCAGCCAGCGGGTACCGGAAGCTGTCTAGGTATTCGAGGTAACCCTTATCGCCGAACGTCAGGGCGAGTGCTCGGACCAGGGGAGTCACAAAGAGGCGGGTTACCCGTCCGAACAGCCGGTCAGGGCTCACACCGTCGCCTGAGGCCCGATGGTAGTAGCCCTTGGCGAACCCGAATCGATTCGACGGGTGGGCTACTGGGTATAGGAGACGGGCAGGCAGGGAGCGGTCGTAGTCGCGGATATCCGCATCGTGGAGGGCCACGATGCGGCCCCGTCCCGAAGCAAGGAAGTGTCCGAGGCAGAACCAGACGTTGCGCCCCTTCCCGGACTGGCCAGTGGTTAGGCCGTGGCTCTCGAGTTCGTCCCGGATGGCCGTCAGTCGGGGACCGTCGTTCCAAAGGACACGGTGATGCTGGCCTAGTCGGGCGAACGTCTTACGGGCCCGGGTGAAGTCGTCGGCGCTGGCCCGGTCCAGGCCGATGAGCACCTCATCCAAGTAGGGCACTGCGGCCAATTGATCGATGATGCGTTGCAGCGCCGGGCCGTCCAGGTCGGACATTAGGCATGGAATCACCAGGGACATGGGTTGGTCCACGCTCCAGGACTTCAACTCCTGCTCGAGGTCGGCGGTTGGTCGTCGCCCGAGGTCATGGAGCGTGGCGATCACACCATTTTGGAAGAAGTCTGCCACCCCACGAGGCTAGGGTTTCGACGCTGTGACTCCGTGGCTGGGCCGTGGGACAGGTCGGCGTAGGCTCACTGCCAGTCGAAGCCGCTATCGGACGCCAATCGGTTCAACGGGTGGGGTGAGAGTCGTGTTGGTTAGCGTTGTCGCTCGATGAGCCACTTTGCTCGATGGCGGGTCAAGCCCTGCATTCTCCCGGTAGTGCTGTTGGCGCCAGTACTACTGGGAGTCGCCTGTTCGGCCATGAGCACCTCGGCTACAGAGGGAGTCCAGACGGTGATCGTCCTCACCGCTGACCAAGCAACGGAGATTGTCGTTCCAGCCGGGTTTGCGAATGCCACCACGAGCATCCCCATTACGGCATCCACGGAGTCCGCTGCTCTCGACGGCGAGACTTCCCCATCGGATACCTCTCAATCCGGCGCTTCTTCCTCGGAGGGGGCGACGCCTCCCACCACGGTCGCCGTGGTTGACGAGGTTGAATCCGACGGTTTCGAGAAAGGTTCTGGCGACCAAGTGGGGGAAGCCCCGACCACGACAACGACGACGACCGTGACCACCACCACGGTGGTCGAGACGGTCAAGGAGACGGTCCCACTGGCAGAGGAAGAGGTCAATCCTGGCGTCAAACTGCTGGGCGCCCTTGACGAGTTCAATGCCTGCCTGGCGTCGGAGGGCCACGAGTGGATCGGGCTCCCCGATCCCGACCAGGGCCCCGAGGCCCCGATGAACCAGCCCGCTTATCTCCAGGCTCTCGGGCTCTGCAACAGCCGAACCGGCATCTCCGATGCTTTCCAGGACTACCAGGCTTCCCGGTCGGGCCTCACGCCGGAGGCTATCCGTGAGGAGAACGAGGGCTTCCTCGACCTGGTGGACTGCCTTCGGGGACTTGGCTGGCAGATCAGCGACTTGCGGCCCGACGCTGACGGTTTCCTACAGGCGGGCGAGGAGTTTGCTGGCCCGGATGGCGATTTCGTGACCGATGACATCCGAGACTGTGCCAGTGAGATAGCGCTGAGCACCGAGGACGGGGAGTGAGCAGATGATCCCAAAGAACCTGGCAACGATGGTGTCGGCGTTGCTGGCATCGTTGGTCTTGGTGGCCGCGGGATGCGGGGGAGGTGGCGGCGAAACCCCCCGGACCGTGACCCTGCTGGCTGAGGACGCTCCAGCTCAGATCGTGGTGTCCACAACGGTGGCGTTGACCACGACGGTCGCGCCCACCACGACGGTGGTCCCCACCACCGACGCGACGTCGACGAGCATTGAGGAGGCCACAGCATCGGAGACCAGCGTCGATACGGTTCCGGAGCCCGAACCGGTCCCCGAGGAGGCCACGACCACGACTGTCGAGGTGGTCAAGGAGACGATCCCGCTGGCTGAGGAGGAGATCCCAGCAGGGATCAAGATGATGGATGCCCTCGAGGAGTTCAATAACTGCCTGGCTGACGAGGGGGTCGAGTTCATCGGTCGCCCGAACGCCGACCTCGGGTCCGCCGACCCGGTTAACCAGCCGGAGTACATCGAGGCACTTACTTTGTGTGCGGCGCAATCGGGCATCGTCAACGCTATGCAGGAGTTCCAGTCGTCCCGAGTCGGTCGGACCCCGGAGCAGATTCGCGAGGACAACGAGCAGTTCATAGAGTTGACCGGCTGCCTACGGGGTAAGGGCTGGAGCGTTAGCGACCCGATCCCGGACGCCGATGGATCCCTTGGTCCGGGCGAGGACTTCGCCGGTCCCGACGGCGACCTCGCCCTCGGCGACATCCGTGACTGCATCAGTGAACGAAACCTTTCGGACGGAGGAGACGAACAGTGAGGAAGATCCTGATCACCTTGGTGGTGGCAGCCGTGGCGGTGGGGGTCATCGTGGTCTGGGAGCCATGGGCCGAAGAGGCTGCGGTTGTGGATCTGGGGGTCGACCGAGCCATCGCTGAGTCGGTGGCGGTCCGGACGTTGACCGACGAGATCACCATCCGTGGTGAGCTGCGCCGTGACGAGTTGGAGGTCGTGACAGCCTCTCTGGACGGCAAGGTGGGCCACGTGGCCGTCGTCGACGGTGACACCGTCGAAGTGGGTGACGCCCTCCTGTTGGTGGATGGCCGCCAGTCTGTCGCCGTCCACGGGAATTTTTCCTTCTACCGCCAGTTGGATGTGGGGTCCGAGGGCGCCGACGTCCACCAGTTGGAGACCGTTCTGTCAGCCGCTGGCTACCACGTAGGCGAGGTGGACGCTCTTTACACGGAGGAGACCCGGTCTGGCCTCGCTGCCTGGCAGGCCGATCATGGCTACACGGGAGCGGCGCCGGAGGCCGATGAGGTGGTGACGGTCAGCCTGCAGGGCAACCCTGCCGGGTATGTGATCGGCCCGGTTAACGCAGTGTCGGTGCGCATCGGGCCGGCAGCGGTCGCTACCGTCGACTTGCGGGAGAGCCAGTCGGCTGCAGTGGTGAGCACCGCGGCCGCCGTGGTCGACGCCGTGGCCGTAGCCGACACGCCGGTGCCCACGGTCAGTCTCGCCTCCGCGGCTGTGGTGGTCCAGGAGGGTCGTCCCGTGATGGTGACCATCAACGCCGACGTGGCACCGGTGGCTGACCTCGAGATTCCGGTAACTGTGGGTGGTGACGTGGTCGTCGACGATGACTATCGGTCACCAGAGGCCACTGTCGTGCTCCCGGCGGGGGCGATGTCGGTCACCCTGGAGATTGCCACGATCCTCGACGACGACCGCGAGCCCTACGAGGACCTCGAGGTGACGATCGGTGGTGGCTTCGACTCGCTGGCCGCCGTGGCACCCCAGACCCTCGCCGTCTATGACGCCCGTAAGGAGGTGGATGATCTTCTGGAGCGGGTCGGTGAGCTGGTGACAGACATCGCCGAACAGGCAGATGAAGTGGCGAACCTGGAGGCCACCGATGAGGTGGTCACCGTAGTGGAGGCCCGACTCGTCTCCCTTGGCATCCTCACCGACACCCAGGCGCGGTCAGGTGACGTCAGCCCGGCCGAGGGCGAACAACTTGAGGCGTTACAGGTCACGGTGGATGACACCCAGGAGATCTCGGACCGTACGAGTTCGGTTACCACCGTGGAGGGCCGGTTGGTCTCGTTAGGGATTATCACCATGGTCCAGGCCGAGTCTGGTGACATCGATGCCGAGGAGGCCGAGAACATCGAGGCACTGCATGAGAAGGTCAACGACATTGTTGAGGACATCGCAAATAGCGTGGACAACGTGACCGTTCTCGACCGGTTCGCGGCCATTGAGGCTCGTGACGAGGCGGCTCAGGACGCGCTGGTGAACGTCACCGAGCTGGACTGGTTGGCTGCCGTGGAGGCTCGTGACGAGGCGGCTCAGGACGCGCTGGTAGACGTCACCGAGCTGGATTGGCGGGCTGCGGTCGCAGCCCGTGACGATGCTCTGGATGACGCCCTTAAGCGCTCCAGTGCCCTCCAGGCGGCCCGCGATGATCTGGAGGTGCTGGAGGACGAGCAGCAGCGTCTCGACTATCGCTTGGCGTCAGCACGCGAGACCCTGCGGGTCGCCCAGGCTGCTCGTTACGTTCTCGGTGACGACGAGGTCACGGTCAGCATCGACGATCCGGACGTGCCCGACGTGCCGATCCTGGTGTTGCGGGCCGACGGTGAGACTGTGGTCGAGGGTGGTGCGGCGACCTTCACCATCGAGACGACCATGGAGTTGGTCGAGGATCTCGACGTCTTCTACGTGGTGGAGGGAACAGCCACAGCCGACGCCGACTTCAATGCACCCGATGGGGACATCACCATGCAGTTGGGTCAGGAGCGGGTCACGCTGTCCATTCCAGTTCGTAGTGACGACGACGTGGAGGGCGACGAGACACTGACTGTGCGTCTGACCGCCGATCCGGCTGGGAACTACCGTCTCAGCGCCCGTGATCGGGCCACCATGCTCATCGAGTCATCGGACCTGCCCGAGCTGACGCTGGAGGGCGGCGGCGAGGTTGCTGAGGGCGACACCGCCGTGGTGACCATCGTGGCCGACCAGGCGCCCGACACTGACACCAGCGTTAACTATCAGGTTTCGGGCAGCGCCCAGGCTGGGGAGGACTATGCGGTTGTAACCGGAACCGCTCTACTGCGGGCGGGGGAGCGCTCGGTAACCGTGGAGATTCGAACCATCGACGACGACGTGGTGTTCAAGCCCGGAGACATGGTGGTGGCTGACTGGCCGGTTCGGGTGGGCACGGTGTCCGTGAAGGAGGGCGACTATGTCCAGCGGGGAACGCCCTTGTTCGACCTAACTGAGCCGCAATTCACCATCACGCTGTTCGCCTCACCCACCGACCGGGCGAAGCTGGCCGAGGGGCAGTCGGTGACCGTGAATCTTGATGCCGGCAACCAGGAGTCGCCAGGTGTCATCGTGGAGTTGGACGACAACGCCACGGTGAGCGGAACGAGTGAGACCTATGAGGGCGTCGTGGAGGCCGTAGAGGACCTCGTAGGTGTGGACGGTGCCGTGGTGACCATTGACGTGGTGGTCGAGGAGTCCATCGACGCAGTAGTGGTGCCAATTGCGGCTGTGCTATCCGACGGCGGCCAGGAAATGGTTCGGGTGGTGACCCCCGATGGGGTAATCGAACGTCGAGCCATCCAGACCGGGATGCTGGATGGCGCCTACGTGGAGATCGTCACCGGTGTAGTGCCGGGCGAATACGTCATCTTGGAGATCGATCGCTCGTGACCGATTCCACGTCTCTGGAGGAGGCGACGGAGGACAATGGCGTGCTGGCCCTTGAGGGGGTCTCGCGTGTCTATGGCACCGAGGTGCTGGTGCGGGCGCTCGACGATGTGTCACTAGAGATCCGGGCCGGAGAGTTCCTGTCCATCGTCGGCCCGTCCGGGTCCGGCAAGTCGACGATGCTCGGGCTGCTCGGGGTGCTCGACCTTCCGACCGAAGGAGCCATCCGGGTGCGGGGCACCGACGTGACCCGACTGGCCGATGCCGAGCGGTCCCGGTTGCGGGGCGAGGCCATCGGTTTCGTATTTCAGCAGTTCCACCTGATCCCGCACTTGACGGCGCTGGGCAATGTTGAGACGGCGTTGCTTTACCGGGGGTTGAGTCCCAGGGAGCGGCGGTCCCGGGCGATGTACGCACTGGAGCAGGTGGACTTGGGTGCCCGTCACAACCACCGTCCGGTGCAACTGTCGGGCGGAGAACAGCAGCGGGTGGCCATCGCCCGGGCGATTTCTACGGACCCGGGGGTGGTACTAGCTGACGAGCCGACCGGGGCGCTGGACAGCCAAAACGCCGAGAAGGTGTTGCAGATCTTCGACGACTTGCAGTCGCCGGAACGGGCTATCTGCATCGTTACCCACGACCTCCACGTGGCCGACTCGGCTCGTCGCAAGATCTCCATGCTGGACGGCCAGATCGTGGCCGACGAACTGTTGGGTGCGGGGGCGGGCTCTTGAGGCGCTTCCGGGAGCTGGTCGGGGTGGCCACCGCTGGGTTGACAGCCCGCAAGGTCCGCACGCTACTCATCATGCTCGGACCGATCCTCGGCGTATCGGCCATCGTGGCCGCCATCGGGATCAACGAGAGCTCTAAGGGCCACCTGAAGGCCAAGCTCCAGGAGTTGGGGACCGACCTGATTGTGGTGAACGCCTCGGCAGGGCTGGGCTTTGGTCAGGACCCGGTGATCGAGGCTGCCGCGGTGGCCCGGGTGGGACGCTTGCCTGACGTGGCGGCGGTGACTGGCACGCGCCAGTTGTCCGACATCGTGACCGTTCCCTTTGCTGGAGCAGAGGACTACTACCGGGCCTTCCCGGTCCCGGTGATTGCCACCGGCACCGACCTGCCCCATACCCTTGACGTGCCTCTCGTCTCTGGGCGGTTCCTCAACGACTTCGACGAGGCGTCCGGTGCCCGGGTGGCCGTGATCGGCCGCGATCTGGCAGACGAGTACGGCTATCTGGCCGGCGAGGCTAGGACCATTGAATTGAACGGTCTGGAGTACGGCGTGGTCGGAGTTCTGGACTGGGTCCTACTAGAGCCGTCGATGGATTCGGCGGTGTTTCTGACTTTCACCGCTGCGGTCAACGATTGGAACCTTGACGATCCCGATCCGAGTCGCCTATACGTTCGGGCGCCAGAGCACACTGCGCTAGTGGCCAAGGAGATCCCCACGGTGGTGAGTTTGGGGGGTCCAGACGGGGCGAATGCCTCGGTGCCGACCGACTTGTTGGACGCCCAGTCCCAGGTCGATGAGAGCCTCAACAACCTGACCAAGATGATGGGCGGTCTGGCCCTCATCGTGGGTGGCGTGGGCATCGCCAACGTGATGTCCATCTCTGTGATCCAACGGTCCTCGGAAATCGGTATCCGGCGGGCGCTCGGTCACAGTCGGGGCACCATCGCCGTCCAGTTCCTGTTCGAGGCCCTCGTGGTTGGCGTGTTTGGAGGGATCCTTGGGGCGTTGGTGGGTGCCGGGGTGGTCTGGGGGGTGGCATCCCAACGGGGCTACACAATGGTGCTGAGCGTCGCCGGATTGGTCGGCTGGGCACTGGTGTCGGTCGGGGTGGCCGTGGTGGCTGGGCTATACCCGTCGTCCAAGGCGGCCCGCCTGGAGCCGCTGGAGACCCTTCGCCTCGGGTAGGAGCCCATCTTGAACGGCGTTGAACCCGGGGGGTTGGGGCACGAGCTCTAGCATCGGTGTCGATGGATACCGATCTTTTGGGCGCCTATGGCTGGCGGGGAGGAGCGCGCCCTGATGAGGGTCGCCTGGGGCGGATCGTGCGGGTTGACCGGGGTGAGTGCGACGTTGTGACTGATGACGGCCACCTGCGGGTGCTCTCGGACTCTCAGCGATCTCAGGACCTGGTGGCGCCGGCGACTGGCGACTGGGTGGTGGTGGTCGACGATGCGGAACTAGGCCCCCTGATCTCGCGTGTGCTGGAGCGGACTAACACCGTGTCGCGCCGGGATCCGTCTGAGGCCGTGGTCGAGCAGGTGCTGGTGGCCAACGTGGACCTCGTACTGATCGTGCATGGCCTGGACCGACCACTTCCTCCGGGACGCCTAGAACGGTTTCTGGTGGTGGGATGGGACAGTGGCGTTGAGGTGGTCGTGGTGCTGACCAAGGCCGATCGCGAACCCGATGCGGCCGTCGAGGTGACTGCCACCGTGCGGGCCCTGGCTCCAGACGTCAATGTGCTGGCCGTTGGCATGGGCCAGGATCAGTCTGGGTTGGGCCCAGTTGCTGCCCTCATGGCGCCCGGCCGGACAGTCGTCCTGCTGGGTGAGTCGGGTGCTGGGAAGTCCACCCTGGTCAATTCCCTCGTGGGCGATGAGGTGCTGACCACCGGGGCAGTTCGGCTGGGTGACGCCAAGGGCCGCCATACCACGGTCAGTCGTGACCTGGTGCTGCGTCCCGAGGGGGGCTTACTGGTCGACACCCCTGGGATCCGAGCCGTGGGGATATGGGACGCGGAGGAGTCCCTGGCTCGGGTGTTCGGCGACCTTGAGGAGCGTTCGGCCGACTGCCGGTTCGCCGACTGTGTCCACGACACCGAGCCCGACTGCGCGGTGCGGTCCGAGGTGGAGGCAGGCCGGGTCGACCATCGACGACTGGACCGCTATCGATCGCTGCGGGCCGAGCTGGCCGAGCAGCGAGAGCGCGAGGTGGACCGAAACCGTCGGTCATCTCGCGGGCGTCACCGCTGAGGGATCAGCGGTCCGTCTCCCAGTTGGATTCCCGACCGGCAAGGAAGCGGCGGTCCAACTTTTCGCCGGCGTTCAGCGGGAGCCGGTCCACGATGCGGATGGCCTCGGGCAACTTGTAGGCCGAGAGGGCGTTGCGGCCGTGGGCTGATAGGTCGTCCAGCGTCGGAGGCCGGTCGGGGCGGGTGGGGACCACCACGGCCACGCCGATCTCACCCATGGTTGGATCGGGACGGGGCACGACGGCAATCTGGGCGACTCCGGGGTGGGTGCTCAGCACCGCTTCGACCTCCATCGGGTACACGTTGTAGCCCCCCCGGATGTACAACTCCTTGACCCGTCCAGACAGGCGGAAGCATCCAGCGTCGTCTACCCGTGCCAGATCGCCGGTGCGGAGCCAACCGTTTACCAGTGACTCGGCGGTGCCGCCGGGATCGTTCCAGTAGCCCGACATGGCGCTGGGCGTTCGGAGCCAGAGTTCACCGATTTCCCCCGTTGCAAGAGTCTGCCCCTCGGGGCCCCGGACCTCGGCGGCGACGCCGGGGCGGGGTCGAC
>JASLKB010000064.1 GCA_030747775.1 Acidimicrobiales bacterium
GAGGAGGAGCAATTCTAGGACTCGTCTCCTAACCCGTTTTCCGGTCTGGAACCGACCCAACGGCTACGGCCGGGGTCGTGTCACGCCCGGCCCAATCCCCTAGCGTCGCACCGTGCCCGATCGGTTCTACCCCCTCACCGGCATTCTGACTGCCGTGGTCTCCCTGGCCCTAGTGTTTGGAGCCGCCCCCGTAGCCGCCGTCGGCAACGACAACGGCAACGGCAACGGCAACGGCAACGGCTGGAACGGGACTACTGCTGCCAGCATCGTCCGCGGACCCGACGACGTTCTACTCCCGGTGGTGGGTCATTTCGCCGGCTCAACGGTGGTCAGCAGCACGTGCGGACACGAGGTCATATACGAGGACGGCACGCTCGTCTATGCCAGTGGTGAACAGGCGGTCGATGTGGTCCTCGACGCCGGACACGGTGGCCCTGAATCCGGCGCGGTGGGCGCGAACGGACTGGTCGAACGGGACCTGAACCTCATAGTGGCCTTCCACGCCAAGTTCGCCCTTGAGGAGTTGGGCCACTCCGTGGTGCTTACTCGCCGCCGGGACCTGCACATGCCAATCCGCCAGCGCACCGCCATCGTACGGGCACTGGAACCACGGGCCTTCGTGTCGATCCACCACAACGGTGGCGCGGTTAAGCGGTCCGATACCCCTGGGACTGAGGCCTTCCATCAGGTTGACCAGCCAGAGTCCCAGCGCCTAGCTGGGCTGCTGTTCGAGGAGGTCCAGGCCGTCTTCGCCGGCTACTGGGTGCCATGGGTACACACCTACCACCAAGGTGCTTCCGCTCGCCTCCGGGAATCTCGGACCGACACCTATGGCGTGCTGCGAATGACCAGGGGCGTGCCGGCGGCCATTGTCGAGGGCCTCTACCTGTCCAACCCACCAGAGGCCGAGCTGCTGGCCCTGCCTGAGATCCAGCAGGCCGAAGGACGAGCCATCGCCCGAGCCATCGACCGGTTCCTCACCACCAGCGATCCCGGCTCGGGCTTCAAAGCACCCTTCTATGATCCGCACACCACCGGGACGGGCACGGCTCGGGGCTGTGTTGACGTCACGTACACCGACCCGGTCGAAATAGTCACCGGGTTCACGGCCGACGAGTACGCCTCGCTCGTTTCAACCTCCAGAGACATGGGCCGGTCGCTGGACTGGCTCATCCGGTTTGGCGTGCACACCCTGAAGTTCTTGAGCGACCTACCCGACGCCACCCCCATCGCGCCGTTGGACGAGATAGACCGACCCGATGCCTACGGACCGATCGCCGTACCGGTGGTCTGGGATCAAACCGAACAAGTCACCCTCGTGCGCATGGCTGAGGCCTACGGCCTGACCCGCACCCAGGTCCAAAAACTGGGAGCCACCCTCATGGTCTTCTTGGCCAACCTCTCGCCCACCCAGACTGAGGAATCTTCCGATACGCCCTGACCCTCTAGTCCCAGTCGCCGCGACGCTCGGCCTTGCGGGCACCTCTCCGGCGCTTGGCTTCCAGCCGTCGCTCGACAGCCCCCCGACGGGGGCGGGTGGGAAGACGGGCAGCCTGCACCACTAGGGCGTCCTGTAGACGTCGCTCAATCTCGCCGAGGGCCCGTTCGCGGTTGCGGGCCTGGGAACGGTGCCGGTCAACCACGAGCCGAACGCTCGACCCCAGCCGTTGAACCAGTCGGACCCGAACCTCATCGTCGATGCCGCTAGCCGTCGTGAGGTCCAGCTCGGCCTCCACACGTGTATGGGCGCGGTTGGCGTGCTGGCCACCGGGCCCACCCGATGGTCCAAAGCGCCAACGTACTTCGCCGGTCGGCACCCGACATCCAGGGCCCGCCGACAACACCCGATCCTCACCGGCCATGACCCGACGCTACGGCCCGCTTCCCGTTCCAATGGCGACCCTCCCGGTCGGTCACCTACTGAGCGCCGACTGGCCGTCGCCGGATCACCCCTGCTGGACTCGGAGAATGTCCGACGGCACCCGACCACTGCGCTTCGTGGTCGTGGGCGCCGGGATGGCCGGCATCCTGGCCGTGGTCTACCTCCGGGAACGGGGATTCGATGACATTGCGGTCTACGAGAAGGCCGACCGGTTGGGCGGCACCTGGCGGGAGAACACCTACCCAGGCGTGACCTGTGACGTGCCGTCGATCCTCTACAGCTACTCGTTCGCTCCGAACCCCGAGTGGTCGCACCGCTTCTCGTCGGGGTCCGAGATCCAGTCATACCTCGAAGGTGTAGCCCGCCGCCACGACGTAGAACGATCAATTACCTACGGCGAAGAGGTGGTTCACGCCGAACATGACGGTGACCGCTGGCACCTACTCACCACTTCGGGCCTCACCGACGTGGCCGATGTGGTTATCGCTGCGACCGGGGTATTCCACCACCCGTTTGTGCCCGGCCTAGAGGGCCTCGAGGATTTCGCTGGCGACCTCGTCCATACGGCCCGATGGGACGCGTCGGTTCCACTGACCGGACGTCGGGTCGGGATCATCGGGACCGGATCGTCAGCCATCCAGACGGTGGGTGCAGTCGTCGACGAGGTGGCGTCACTGTCGTTGTTCCAACGAACCGCCCAATGGGTGCTCCCCCAGGACAACCCGCCCTACACCGACGAGGAGAAGGCAGCATTCCGAGCCGACCCCGACTCCCAACGCCGCCTTCACGATGAAATCTCGGAACTCTTTGCCGACGGTTTTGCCAACGCTGTTGTCGACGCCGAGTCACCCGTTCTGGCCCGGATCGCAGAACTCTGTCAAGTCAACCTCGATTCCGTGGTTGACGACGAACTCCGCGAACGCCTCACCCCCGACCATCGGGCGGCCTGTAAACGCCTGGTCGTCTCGGAGAACTTCTACGAGGCCATCCAGCACCCAAACGCCCGCCTGGTCACCACTGGAATCGACCGGATCGTGTCTGGTGGTGTCCTTACTGAGAACGGCGAGGTTCACGAACTAGACGTGCTGGTCTTGGCCACTGGTTTCCAGGTCGACCAGTTCATGCGGCCTATGGAGATCATCGGCCCCGCCGGCAACCGACTGTCCGAAGCCTGGGCTGAACGCCCGACGGCCTACCTCTCGATAGCCATACCGGGGCTCCCTAACCTATTCATGCTGAACGGCCCCAACGGCCCGGTCGGAAACTTCTCCCTCATCGAGGTAGCCGAACTGCAAATGGAATACGCCCTACAACTAGTGGACCGGATCGCCGACGGCTCCTGTCGACTGATCGAGCCGACCGCTGACGCCACAGAAGCCCACGAGGAGGCCCGCACCGAGGCGGCAGGACGGACTGTGTGGGCCACCGGCTGTAACAGTTGGTACCTCGACGACCGGGGTGTACCCATGGCCTGGCCGTGGACGTTCCGGGAGTTCCGACGCCGAATGGCCACACCTGAGCTCGACCACTACTTGCTCACCGACTAGCCACCCCGCTTGGGACAGTGACGTCCTGGGGCCAGACTTATCGCCGTGGAAGCGAACCACTTTCTCTCCAGCTATTACCCCGACACCTCCTACGGCGGGAAGCGCCTTTACGGCGACATGGTCGAACAGGCCGTTACCGCCGAACGCCTCGGTTACCGCGGCGTCACCCTGCCTGAGCATCACCTCGTAAACGTGCTTCTGATGCCATCGCCGCTGCAGATGGCAATCAAGGTGGCGTGCGAGACCAACCATCTGGAAATCGTCACCTCGGTAGCCGTGTTGCCATTGCACGACATGCGAGTCTTCGCTGGAGAGGTCATCCAGGCCGACATCCTCACCGACGGCCGACTCGTGCTCGGTGTGGGCCGCGGCGCCTTTGCCTACGAGATGGCCCGTCTCGGTACCCCCATCGAGGAATCCACGGCACGGTTCGACGAGAGCCTCGACGTCCTTGTCGCCCTCCTCACAAAGGAGGAGGTGTCTTGGGACGGCGAGTACTACCGGTTCGACCCGATCACCGTCATGCCCCGCCCCATGACCCAACCCATGCCGAAGATGATGGTGGCCGTCATGAATCCGCCGGGCATCGCGGCGTGCACCAGACGGGGCTTTGACATCCAGACCACCCCACTGGCCGGACGACCCGACCTCTTCCGCTCCCAGATCGCTGCCCACAGGGAGACCAAGGCTGATATGGGTGAGGCTGGCCGTCACCTGCGGATCATGATGTCCCGAGTCATCTACTGCACCGGTTCAGAAGCCGAGACTCGACGGATGGTCCAGATGGCCCACGACTACTACAGCCGATTCGACAACGTGTTCACCGGGCCGGGCATCGTCAGCCACGGTGCCATCAAGCCCCTCCCTCGGACCCAAACAATCGAGGAACTCGAGGAGAACCTCGTCATCTGCCAAGCTGACGAAATGGTTGACCGCCTCGCTGAGTATGCGGAGGCCGGCATCGACGAGATCATCCTGAGCTCCAACCTCGGCCAACCCCAGGGCGACCACCTCGAAGCCATGGAGCGCTTTGCCATCGACGTGCTTCCACACCTGCAGCAGGTGGCCTTCGCCGCCTGAGGTAGAACCCCCGACCACCAATCCCATCCACCCCTCTGGGAGGAACCCAATGCCCAACATCCATTTCGAGATGTTCCCCGGTCGCACCGCCGACCATAAGCCCGACCTCGCCCGGGAGCTCACTAATGGGTTTGTCCGGACCTGTAGTGGCCCCGGTGACCGGTTGCAGGTCGTCATCACCGAGGTAGAACGCGAGAACCGGGGTGTCGGCGGAGAACTCATGGCCAACAAGTAGCGCATCCCGAGTCAGAGGGTCTCCATGGGCGCCATCGACGTCTCGTACACGATCTCCGGTCAAGGGCCACCGCTGTACATGGTCCACGGCATTGGGAGTCGGCGCGTCACGTGGGACGGCCTGCTACCCGGGCTCGAAGACCACTTCACCTGCGTGCGGTACGACCTCCGAGGCCATGGCGAAAGCCCAATCCCACCGGTGCCGTACACCCTGGTGGATCTCGTTGACGATCTTGAGGCGTTAAGGGTGCGGCTCGGTCATGACCGCATCCACGTGATCGGCCATTCGCTGGGCGGCCAGATCGGCCCGGCGTACGCCCGAGCCCACCCGGAGCACGCCGCCAGTGTCATCCTCCTCTCCACTGCGGCGGGCCGCACCGATGACGACAGTGCCAAAGTCAAGGGCGTAGTGGCGAAGATGCGCGCCGACGGAGTGGAGCCAGTGCTGGGCACCCTGCTGGACCGCTGGTACACCGACCGGTTCATCGAGACACGGCCGGATGCGATCCAAAATCGAATTGAGCAAGTCCTTGGCACTCCGGAAGACGTGTTCCTCAGCGTCTTCGACGTCTATGCCGAGTCCGAGATGGCGCCGTGGCTGCACGAGCTGGCCTGTCCGTGTCTAGTTATGACCGGCGAGTTCGATGGAGGGTGTAACCCCCGACTGAACCGCTTCATAGCCGACGAGCTGTCCGACGCCGAATTGGTAATCCTTGACGATCTCAAGCACTCGATCCTGATCGAGGCCCCGGAGCGGGTCCTCGGCCCGGTGAAGAACTTCCTACTGCGCCACCGCGATAGCTGAGAAAACTAAATCGCGTTTAGCGGGCGTCAGGTTCGGCGGGCCACCAAACGAAGACCGCCCAGCTTCCCACTAGAGAAGTGGGCCACCATCGTTGAATAGAAGGTGCGCATGGTCTCGAACACAGCCTCGCCGTGCACCCGCAGATGCCGTTCACTCTGGTTGAGGTAGTCCTCTAGGCGGCTGCTAGTGAACGCCGTCCAGTCGGCAGTCATGTCATCGCACCGGACGACATCAAAACCTGCCTCAATGAACTCGTGGCCGTACAGGTCAATGTCGGGCAGGTGCTTGGCGAACAACTCCGAAGACAACGCCTCCCGCTCCTCAGCGTCGAACCCGTCCCGCTCACACAGGTCCTCGACGTAGACGAACCCGCCCTCCGGGAGCAACGACCGGAACCGTTCTAGAAGCAGCCCCCGTCGGGGGATGTGATAGAGGGCCAGCCAACTGACGATGACGTCGAACCGTTCTTCTCCAAACCGATGGTTCAGAACATCGCCACACACGTGGGTCACCCGATCGGCCAGCCCGCACCGTTCGGTGAGGTATGCAGCCATCTGGTGATGATCGGCCTGGAGTTCCAGCGCGGTTACCGCGGCGCCGGTAGTGGACGCTAGGCGGCGAGCCGGGCCACCGATGCCTGAACCTACTTCCAAAACCGAACTCCGCTGATTAATGCCGGTAGCAAGTACAGCCTCATCCACTGCCTCGGTCCCGTTGTAGTGAAGTTGGTCAAAGGCCGTCAACTCATCGGCCAGTAGCGGCTCACCGTCGATTCTGCCGAGCTCCCGGACCTCGTTACCCACACGATCGAGGTGGTGATACAACCCCATACTCTTGATGTCGTCACTCTGAAGCTCAGGGATGGAATCGTTCACGACAGGACGGCTCCTCCGGGCGACCGGTTCCGCTGTTGGTGGTGCCCCCGGGAGGATTTGAACCTCCGACCGGTGGATTAGAAGGCCACTGCTCTATCCGGGCTGAGCTACGGGGGCCCGATTGTGGCCGAGGCTACCGGACGCCCACCAGCCGTCCAGATGGACGCCTCTCCACCCAAGCGCGAAGATAGGCCGGGCGCACGAGGAGGGAGTCCATGCGACGGGTGGTGCGGTGGACGACGTCGCTCCTCGGCGGGATGGTGGTCTCCCTCCTCCTCGCCGCCTGTTCCTCCGGCTCCGAGGAGGGAGCGATCACCGCCACCTCCGCAGCGACCCCAGTCGACACGGCCTCCGACGAGACCACCTCCACGATGGTCGCTCCTGCGGACGAAGAGCCGGCCCCAACGACCGCGGCGGAGTCACCGACCACCACTTCATCGCCAACCACGAGCGAACCCGGTGGCGACGAACCGGAGGGCACGACGACCACCGCTTCGCCCGGCTCGACCTCAGCGGCTCCGACCACAACCCAGACGGTGGCCACCACCTCGACACCGCCGAACCCCACGACGACCAGTACGACCACCACCTCCACCACGACCACCACGACCACCACGACCACCACGACCACCACGACCACGCTGCCGCCCGGACCGCCGGAACTCGTCTCGATCTCGCCGGCCGACGGGGCGACAGGCGTGGCCGTCGACGAACGGCTCGTCCTCACGTTCAACAAGCCCGTGTACTCCGGTCGCCACTACCTCCGCCCGTTCGGCCTCGGCGGCGACCTGGTCGGTGGCCAGGTCCGGCTGTCAGTCGAGGCGGCTCCCGGCGTGCCAATCCGCCTTGTCAAAAGCGACGATCCGAACCACCGCCGCATCGGTGACCTCGGCAGCCGAACCGTCTGGTACTGGCCCGCCGAAGACGGCGAACTGACGGGCGACACCACGTACCTGGTGACCGTCCAGTCCGGGGCCTTCGTCGACGCTGAAGGCCAACCCTTCGCCGGCCTGTCCGTGGCCGACGCCCCCCGGTTCACCACGGCACCGACCCCGGACCCGTCGGCGATCGTCGACATGGCCGATGACTGCGGCGCTGGCTTCCCGACCGTACAGGCTTCGGTGGCCGATGACGTCATCACCCTCAGCCTGCACGCCTCAGCCTCCACCGCCGCTGCCACCCCGTATTCGCTCGGCCTCACTGACCTGTGGGTCAGGGTCCGCCCACCGGAGGCCGACCGATGGACCAGAGCACCCCGCATGGCCTGGTACCACGAGTTCGACCGACAGTCCCTGACCCTCGACCAGACGTCGTGGACCTACACCCTGCCGATGTCGGAGACCGTCTACCGCCAGGCGCTCGACGTGGAGGTCGAAGCGGTCCCGGCCGCTGGCGGGTCTTGTGCCGTGGAGGTCCTCGGGGCCGTCGAGCGGTCCGACGCCCGCTACCCCACCGGCCTACCATTCCGCTACGACACCTCGATCGCTAGCGCCCTAGACCGATACGCCGATCTGGCCGCCGAGCCCCTTCCCGCTCCGGACGCTCAGGCCCTGTTCATTGCCACCACCTGGTGGGAGGACTACGGCCCCGAGCAGCCCGACGGACGCCACGGGTACTACGGCGACGTGCCCGTCGGACGACCGATGCTTCATGGTACGCCGTTGAAGGTGGCCATCTACGGCACGCCAAGCGAGATCGACGTCCAGTCGTTCGTCGACGCCTTCGAGGTGCTAGACGTGATCGCCCCACACCTCGACGCCGGATTCGCCGCGACACCGGAGGAAGTCACACTGGCCGTCCACTACGTCGCCGACTGTGCCGACGACGCGAAACTCGGCCCGAAGCTGTTCGCCGACAAGCGGTGTGGTGGCCTCGGCTACGCCAGCTGGGACGGACCGGGAAACTTCCACTTCGGCCATTCCTACGGGTCAATCCAGTTCGCCGAACGCACCCCGGATAAGTCGGCCATGCGGATCCGCAACGGTGTCTTCCACGAACTCGGCCACTCCCTCGGACTCAACCACTACCGCTGCTGGCGCTCGGTCATGCGGGCACCCAACGGATCCCGGGAGGTGTTCGGCTGGCAGCCCATCGAGCTGCTCACCATTGCGGCGATCCACAACCCCAAGATGCCCCAGAGCCTCTTCGACAACAACGACTACGACACCGTGACCGACGGCTGGAAGGCCAACGGTGCCTATGGACAGGGTCGGGTCTCGTTCGGCCCCACCCGGGAGGAGCTGGCCACCACCTTCAACGTGCCCACAGACGCCGTCTGGGACGCCATGGAGGCGGACCGCCAGTCCATGTGCGAGGTGGATCTCTCAGGCACGTTCTGGGAACGGCTGTCCGACTCCCTATGGGCGAAGTACTCCGACGACCCGGTATACGCCCAGCACGCGGAGAAGCGAGCCTCCTGGTCGACCACCCATCCCTGCTATGAACACGAGGTCGAGCAGGGTCGGGACCCGCGGGGTTGCGTCGACGATCGCTGAGTCGGTCGACCCTCCGGCGACTACCGGAACCGGTTGAGCCTGGCGGGACTCAATCAAGACTCAATTTGGGCAGGATGCAGTGGAATCCCTGTTTTCAGACGGACTCGGTGCACGGAAAGCACGCCCCGAATGGACCAAACGGACGCAGTGAACGAATTTCCAGGCCTTAGAAGGCCACTGCTCTATCCGGGCTGAGCTACGGGGGCGGATAACACCGCGAGGCTATCGGGGCCACTTATTGGACTCAGGGGCTTGCGCTGGTTCCTGGCCCCCCTGGAGACGGCTTAGTCGGAGTTCTGCTCGTCAAGTTCTTCTACCTGTCCAGCCAAGGTCTATGGCAATATCGCCTCGTGCCGACTGGGGTGAAGATCAGGTTCATTGGTCATTCCTGCTTTGTCTACGAAGTAGCTGGGTGCCGCATACTCTGCGATCCCTGGCTCTCAGGACGCGTGTTTCACAACGGGTGGAGCCTCTACAGCCCAATCAGCAGCACTATGGCCGATCTGGATGACTTCGAGTACCTGTGGATCTCGCACGAACATCCCGACCACTTCCACATCCCAACTCTTAAGTCGATTCCTGAAAAACGCCGTAGCGAAATCACCGTGCTATTCCAGGCCACGATTGACCGTCGAGTCGCGAAGTTCTGCCGTGAACTTGGATTTCGCGAGGTCCGAGAACTCCCACCAGAATGGATCCGTCTATCTCCCGATGCAGCCCCCGACCTTGAAGTGCTATGCGTTCCGGCCACCGAGGGAAACTCATGGATTGCCTTCCGCTCCGGCGGGACCACGGTCCTAAACCTGAACGACTGTGGAGTCCGGAATGCACCTGAGGCTGCATGCATCGATAAGCAAGTAGGTGCCGTTGACCTACTTCTCACCCAATTCTCCTATGCCACCTGGGTTGGTAACCCAGATCAGAGGGCGCTCCGCGAGAACGAGGCTCTAAGCAAACTTGAAATGGTGGCGTTTCAGTGCGAAGCGCTGGCAGCGGACCGGGTACTTCCCTTTGCTAGCCATCTCTACTTCTGTCATCCGGAGAACTTCTTCCTGAACGACGGCATAAACACCCCGTCAGCAGCGGTGCAATTCTTGAGAGCGAGGACCTCAGCCGAACCCATCGTGTTGTACAACGATGAGTCTTACGAGGTGGGCGCATCGCACCGAACTGACGAGGCCTGTAGACGGTTCGGTACGGACGTCGAAAGAATCCTCGCAGCAGGTCCTCTATCGCTCGAGGATCCCAGTGTCGGAATTGACCACCTCTCCAGAGCAGTTGATGACTTTCTCATCCGACTCCAAGACGACGCTCCCTGGTATCTCCGAAGAATGCTTGGGAGCACAGTCATCCGACTCTGGGATTGGGATCGAACCGTCCGCCTCACGGTGAGGGGTCTGGAGAACGACTTGACACCTGAATCAGAAGCCGATGTAGCCCTCCACTCGAGTTCTCTTCTCCTCTGCCTGCAGTACCGATACGGATTGGACACGCTCGGTGTATCTGGACGCTTCCACAAGCCCGCTGGCGGCAACTACCGACGCTTTTATCGCTTCTTCCGACCGGGTCTAATAGCCATGCGGGGCGAAGTAGTCGGTATTGGCTACATCCTTCGATCAGTAGTCAATGCTGCATTAGTAAAGATGAGACGTCGTCGCAACTAATAGAGCTCGCTTATTCGCACCCATGCCCATTGAATGTGCATTGTCCGGTAAATGCACTTTGGCTAGCGGCAGGATTCTGACCAGCGCATCCTCGTTTCCGTTCTGGATCCCAGAGAAGCGCGTAGTGGTGACTCAGTCTGGACAGGAAGAAAATTGGATCTCTTCAACCAGTCGGGCTCAATGGATCTAGTGAAAGCGGTTCGGGGAATAGAAAGGTCACTGCTCTATCCGAGTTGAGCTACAGCGGTGAATGGGCTGAGACTACTGGCCGGTCCGGAACCGCCCAGGTCTGATCTCATCGAGGTCGAGTTCCCCAAATGGCTGTGAGAGCGGACCGCCGAGTGTTAGCTCTGCGGTAATGCGGCCCACACCCGGTGAGGTCTGAATGCCGGTGCCCCCCTGACCGACACACCACACGAACGAAGCGTTATCTGGGTCGGGGCCGATCACCATGGATCGGTCGGGAGCGAAGGTGCGCAGGCCCACCCAGGCCGAGTTGACCGACCGGATACTCAACGTAGTGGCCTCGTTCAGCCGGTCAATGGCCAGCGCTACGTCCAGCTCCTCGGGCTTGGGGTCGCAGGGTTCGGAAGGGTTCTCTTCGGCCAGGGAGCAGAACATCTGCGGCCCGTCGTCTCGTAGGTACCACTGGTGGTCGATGTCACCGGCGAACGCCCAACCGGTGGTGTCGAGGCCGGGGCCGTCGACCATGAACGCTGTCCTGCGGAATGGTTGTAGACCCACCGGCGCTAGCCCGGCGGTCGCGGCCACGACGTCGCCCCAAGCCCCCGCGCAGTTCACGACCATGTCGGCACCTATCGGCCCGTCGGTGGTGTCGAGCTGCCACCCATCGCCATCTGGAATAGCAGCATCAACCCGCGTCGATGTAACGATCCGACCTCCCGCTCGGCGCAGTCCGCGCACAAAAGACTGATGGAGTCCCCCCACGTCAATATCGGCACTATCTGGCTCAACGATCGCCCGGTGTATCCGTTCGCGCCGCAGCAACGGGAATAGGGACATGGCCTCATCTACATCAATCTCCATGGTCGGCGTGGTCGCTGACTTGATGCCCTCCACCAGCATCCGGTCGATGGCCTCATCCTGTTCGACGGTACCGACGTGCAACACGGGCCGGTGAGCAAGCAGTGGGTCGTCGACCAGGTCGTCGGGCGTGTTCCGGAGATGGTCGAGGCTGGCCGACGTCAAGACCCGCATCGAGCTGGTACCGAGGTTTTCCAGTAAAAGAGCCGCTGACCTACCGGTGGTGTGATGGGCCAGTGTGGCCTCCATCTCCAGGAGCACGACGTCAAGGTTGTAGTCCAACTGGAGGAGGTAGTGGGCCACGCTGACCCCGGCGATCCCGCCCCCGATCACCGCCACCCTCGTCTTACCCGTCACCGGGGAAGGATCGCACACCGAGGAAGGGGCCGGCGACCCACGCCAGTGGACTCGTCGGGGCCGGAATCAAGGCGACGACCCGCCGGACAGGCCGTATCATGGCGCGCACTTGGTGGCCGTAGCTCAGTTCGGTTAGAGCACCTGGTTGTGGTCCAGGATGTCGGGGGTTCGAATCCCCTCGGTCACCCCACCCTGCCCGTTATGCCGGTCGTCCGCCCCGACGGACACCGATAGGATTGCGCTCTGCCAGCGCCTCTAGCTCAACTGGTAGAGCATCGGACTCTTAATCCGCAGGTTCTGGGTTCGAGTCCCAGGGGGCGTACAACATTGCAAGGAATGTGCGGATGAAGGTCTGGTCCGTTGGTCCCCACCAGTCTGGCATGGAAAAGCGTCTCTGACCAGGCACTTAACCTCAGAGGCGTGCGTTGATAGCCTTGCCCGCTGCTTCTAGGGCCTCGACCCGCTGCTCAAGTGTCTGCTCAACCTCGGTGCCGGGCTCGAAGGCGCCGGCCTTCATCAGCCGATACCTGATTTGGCCAGACGCTGCCGGGGGGTGCTTCACCCGGTGGCTGAATGTGGACTCCCGGTTCTGGTGGTTGGCC
>JASLKB010000065.1 GCA_030747775.1 Acidimicrobiales bacterium
CTGCCGCACTCGCAGCCAGTCCTATGTCGGGCCCCAGTTCCAGGTAGGCGCCCGTGAGCGGCCCAGACTTCTGGAAGACATCCATATACCGCTGCTGGGTTCTCCGAAGGAGGTCGAGCGGCTGACCGGCGGTGTTGTCCTCCATCTCCTGGTACGCCTGTCCAAGTTCGTCCGAGGTGAGATAAATCCGGTTGTGGAGGAGAGCACATTCCGAGCAACGGACGTAGTCGAAAAATGTGTCATTGCGTTCCACCGCTCCCCACCGGGTTGCCAGTTCATCCGGGCTGAGATCGGTAGGTCGCACTAGCGACTGAACCTCTGGACCCTCGTCGACCAAACTGCCGCATCCTGGACACGGTCGTTCGGTAAGAGTCCACGCTGCCATACCCACCAAGAGAACTTACCTTCTCGCGTCCAGTGCCTCCGGCGCTCTAGACGCAACCGACACTTCAGAACATCGCCGCCAACCCCTCCACAATTCATGGCGATGGAACCATCGGTTGTTAGACAACCGTCCACCACGTTCCCAACGAGGGATTTGATGCGGCTGACCTAACGACATGCAAGTACTAAGTGGACGAAACTTGACACGGCCCTCGTCCGACCGGCGAGTCGATTCCAAGAATCCGACGACCGGAACCACCTGAATACAGATTTCTGTGCGAAATACCCATCTGGACCGCTACAGCCCACCTAGGGGGCTGGTTCCACCATGTCTCCGGCCCGCGGTGAAGACCACCGGCATGGAGACCACACCGGTCATGAGGAGGTTCCCCGGATACGGCCGGAATGAGTCCTCATCGATGACGTAGTCGGGGATCCGATTGAGCACGTCACGGAACATGACCTCAGCTTCCATCCGGGCAACCTGTGCACCAATGCATCGGTGGCCACCAAGGCCAAAGGCAAGATGCCGGTTGACGGACCGGTCGATAACGACCTCGTCTGCTTGTTGAAAAACTTCAGGATCATGGTTGGCCGAAACCCAACTGATCATCACGACGTCGCCGCGCGCGATCCGCCTCCCCCCCAGTTCCACATCCCGGGTCGCCGTGCGGGTGAGGGTCTCACTAGGGCTGTAGAACCGAAGAAACTCCTCAACGGCACCCGGCACCAACGTCTGATCGGCTAGGAGCCGGCCCCGGACATCCGGCACCGTACCCAGATGGTGCAGTCCCCATGACACGAGTGATGTGGTGGTGTCTAGACCACCAGCCACCAGGTTCCACATGACCCCGCCGACTTCGGAGTCGGTGAGAGGTCGTCCAGCGACCTCGCAGGTCACGAGGGTGGTGGTGATGTCGTCCGATGGGTTTCGCCGACGGAAGCGAGCGAATCCCACGAGCTCATCCCACATGTCCTGCCAGCGGCCGACGGCCGCAATGTACTTCGGGTCGGTGCGTTCATAGGAGGCCGAGGCGTGGAAGAACTCGGCGTAGTAATCCCAGTTCTCGGCGGGCATGCCCATCGACTCCAGGGTTAGAACTGCTGGTACTGGGGTGGCGTAGTCGAGAACTAGGTCAGCCCGGCCCGCTTCAATCACCTCATCGAGAAACCACGTCGAGATCTCCTCCATGCGAGGACGCAATTGCTCGACCCGCCGAGGACTCATGTGCGGGTTTAAAACTCGTCGGAGATCAGCGTGGTCAGGTCCGTCGATCTCCGATACACCCATCCGTGGAGTTCCCTTTGGCCGGGGAATCCCGCAGATGCCTTGGTAGGAGATCCCGTCGTCGGCTTCGGGGTCGAATCGGTGGGCGAAGGTTTCGTTGTCACGAGCCACTGCGGCGACCGACTCATAGTCGGTGACCAACCAGAAGCCCCCGTAGGCAGTGTTATAGACAACGGGACACCGGGCCCTCAGCTCCCCGTATCGCCCATGTCGATTAGCGATGAAGTCTGGGTGTTGGTGGTCGATGTCGACTGTTTCGTTGACCGGTTCCACGGACGTATTGTTCCGCATTGTCCGACAGTTGGCGACTCCGTGTCCTTCGGAAACGAAACCGACAGACAACTGGCTCCACAGAGGGGCCGTCCGACTAGATTTTCCGAAGCGACAGTGCGTCGCCGATCCGAGGGGGGAAACCATGGAAATGAACGACATGATCCTGGTCAGCGTGGATGACCACCTCTGTGAGCCACCGCACATGTTTGACGAGCACCTCGCTGACCGGTGGCGGGACGAGGCACCCAAGCTCCTCCACACCGACGATGGCAACGACGTCTGGACGTTCAATGGGGCGTTAATCCCCAACGTCGGGCTCAATGCCGTAGCAGGCCGCCCGAAGGAGGAATACGGCATCGAGCCGACCTCGTTCGAGGAGATCCGATCAGGCTGCTACGACATCGACGAGCGGATCAAGGACATGGACGCTGGCGGAGTACTTGGGTCGATGTGCTTCCCATCGTTTCCGGGCTTTGCCGGTCGACTATTTGCCGACCACCCAGATAAGGAATTCGCGGCTGCCCTCATCCGGGCCTACAACGATTGGCACATCCACGAATGGTGTGGTTCCTATCCCGGGCGGTTCATCCCCATGGCTCTGCCGATGATTTGGTCGGCCGAGGAGTGCGCGGCCGAGGTCCGGCGAGTATCCGAACTGGGCTGCCACTCAATGACTTTCACCGAAAACCCAGTGCCACTTGGTCAGCCCAGTTTCCACGACGAATATTGGAATCCGTTCTGGGAGGCTCTTGTCGACTGCGAAACAGTGCTGTCGATCCACCTCGGATCCTCGGGCCAACTAGTGATAACTGCTCCTGACGCACCAATGGACGTCATGATCCAGATGCAACCCATGAACGTCTCTACGGCGGCCTCCGACCTGTTGTGGTCGACTGTCCCACGCCGATACCCCGACCTCCGGATCGCCCTCTCGGAAGGAGGCACGGGCTGGGTGCCCTATTTCATGGATCGCGCCGACAAGACCTACGACATGCACCACTTGTGGACCGGCCAGGACTTTGGTGACCTCAAGCCGAGCGATGTGTTCCGTCGCAACTTCCTTACCTGTTTCATCACTGACCCTGTCGGAGTGATACTCCGCCATGAAATCGGAATCAACAACATCTGCTGGGAGATGGACTATCCGCACTCTGACTCGAACTGGCCAACTGCTCCTGAGGAACTCTCGGAGGTCTTCGCCGGCGTATCAGACGAGGACATCAACCGCATCACCCACCTCAATGCCATGGACTGGTTCTCCTACGACCCATTTGCCGTGTTCGACCGCGCCGATTGCACAGTGGGAGCGCTAAGAGCCCAGGCGGGAGACCATGACGTGTCGATCCGCTCTCGGGATACCGGCCGCCATGGCGGGGCCAAGGATGTATCCCTGCAGGACTTTGTTGAACGAGCGAACCAGTCCGAGGAGTGATGGCTACCCCGATTGGAAGGTGACCACCGTGGAGCACAGGACCGTTGATTTTCCCGTCTTCGACGCCGACAACCACATGTATGAGACCCAGGAGGCTTTCACGCGATACCTCCCATCGGAACACCGCAAAGCCATCACCTATGTGCAGGTCAACGGCAGAACCAAGATTGCCATCAACGGAAAGCTCTCCGAGTACATCCCGAATCCGACTTTCGAAGTTGTGGCACCGCCAGGCGCGCAGGAGGAGTTCTATCGAAGTGGTAATCCGGACGGCAAGAGCCTCCGGGAAATCTTCGGTACGCCAATCCCATGCCCTGAATGGGCCCGCACTGCTGAAGCCCGCTTGCCCCACCTGGACGAGTTGGGTCTCGATGGGGCGCTCATGTTCCCTACCCTGGCCAGCCTCATAGAAGAGCGGATGCGAGATGACCCTGACCTGACGCACGCAGTAATCCACTCTCTGAACGAATGGATCCACGATGAGTGGACCTTCGACTACCAGAACCGGATATTCGCCACACCGATCATCACCCTGCCTATCGTTGAGAAGGCGATTGCCGAACTGGAATGGTGTCTCGAACGCGGGGTGCGCTGCATCCTGATCCGGCCCGCCCCCGCCTGGGGGCTCCGAGGTCCTCGATCCCCAGGTCTGCCCGAATTCGACCCGTTCTGGGCCCGAGTTCAGGAGGCAGGTGTTCTAGTTGGCATGCACTCTTCGGATTCCGGCTACGCAAACCTGGTGTCGATCTGGGAGGGACCCACCGAGTTCTTGCCCTTTCAACCCAATCCCTTCCGGTCGCTCGTCATGGCCAACCGGGCCATCACCGACATGATGAACGCCATGGTCTGTCATGGTGCCTTTAGCCGATTCCCGAATCTGCGAATCGCCACGATCGAAAACGGCGGGACCTGGGTGAGGCCCCTAGTTGACGGACTGGAGTCGATCTACAAGAAAATGCCGCAAGAGTTCGACGAACACCCCGTAGAGGCCTTCCGCCGCAACGTCTATGTCAACCCGTTCTGGGAGGACGCTCTTGAAGGTCTAGTGGACATCATGGGGCCCGAGCGTCTGCTCTTCGGGTCCGACTACCCACACCCGGAGGGGCTGGGCAACCCCGTGAGTTTCGTAGATGACCTCCCTGAGTCACTTTCTCCTGAGGACACGGCTCGCATCATGGGCGGCAACCTTCGCGAACTCCTCCACCTGGGATCCTGAATATCTTCCCGGGATCGGTAGGGCTGTATAAGAACTATCGACCTATCGGGTGCCCCCGATTGTCCATCAACCAATATTGGGCTAAGCCGTAGGCGTGCAAGTACGTCTCGACGAAGAACGGTGCCAGGGCCACGGACGTTGCTACGTCCTCGCCCCCGTAATATTTGCAGCCGATGACGACGGGCGCGGGATGGTCGTCACCGCGAAGGTGCCTCCGGGGCTGGCTGACTTGGCTCGCCTCGGCGCCGATAACTGTCCTGAAGATGCGATTTCCCTGATTGATGACTGATCGAAGGACGAAATGACAGGAGCCCCGGACGACAGAGAACACGAGGCCAATGTCGGCCGAAACGGAGAGGCCGAAGATGGCCTCCAGATGAACAATCCTGAGTTCAATCGCCACCCACAACCGGGCTACCGGATGCTGCGGGACAGCGGACCGGTGATGACACTGCCCGGGATGATTCCCTCACGGGCCAACGCCGACGCTCATCTAGTGGGTCGGCATGCCGACGTAGTAACCGTTCTGCGGAACCCCGACATCTTCTCGTCGAGGTTCGACGCTGTACACATCGGTCAGGTTCGCCCGCTCATTCCCCTCCAAGTCGACCCACCGGACCATGCCAAGTACCGGAAGTTGCTCGATCCGCTGTTCGCACCACGACGGATAGCCCTGCTAGAGGACCGGACCCGAGCACTGGTCTCCGACCTCGTAGAAACCGTGGCCGATACAGGCGGGTGCAACTTCCACGCCGCAGTCTCTGAGCCACTCCCCTCTACCGTATTTTTGGAATTGCTCGGTCTACCGGTTTCCCGCGCCACTGAGTTCATTGCCCTCAAAGACGGAATTATCCGGCCAGAGGCCCGGACCCCCGAGGAGCGCTCGGACATGGTCGATGCCACGGGTGCTCGAATCTACGCCGTCCTCGAAGAAGTCATCGACGAACGACTGGAAGCGCCCCAGGACTGCTTCATTTCCAGTTTCCTTGATGCTGAAGTCGACGGACAGCGCCTGACTCGCGAAGAGGTTGTCGATATCTGCTACCTGTTCTTCCTGGCCGGTCTCGACACGGTGACCGCCTCCCTGGACTGCATGATGGCCCGCCTAGCCCTGAACCCAAACGAACAGCGTCGCTTAGCCGACGATCCGTCAGTGATCCCGCGAGCGGTTGAGGAAATGCTCCGTTGGGAAACCCCAGTGACCTCAGTGGTACGGGTAACCACCCGGGACACTGAACTCTCAGGCTGTCCGATCGGAGCCGACGAGGTGGTATCAGTGATCCTGGGATCAGCTAACACCGACGAACGGGCCTGGGGAGAGGCGGAGTCGGTGGACATCGACCGTCGGGTGAACAAGCATCTGGCCTTCGGCGGCGGGGTACACCGGTGCCTAGGTTCCCACCTAGCCCGCATGGAGTTGCGGGTAGTTCTCGAAGAGTGGCATGCCCGAATCCCCGAATACCGAGTCCCTGAAGGCGTCGAACTCGATGTTTCACCGAGTCTGCGCCAAATCGCCGACCTCCCATTGGTCTGGTAGACGGGCGAGGGAGGAGATCTGCCGTGGGTGAGAGCCGAATGCTGATCGATGGGAGGTTGGTCGACGCCGAGGGCGGTGCCACCTTCGAGAATGTCAACCCGGCCACCGAGGAGGTTCTTGGCCCGGTGGCCGATGGTTCGCCGGCCGACATGGCTCGGGCTGTTGATGCGGCCCGACGGGCCTTCGAAACGACTGGGTGGGCCTCTGACACTGAGGCTCGTAAGGCCTGTCTGGACCAACTCCAGACAGCCATCGAGTCCGAACAGGAGGACCTGCGGCAGGAGCTGGTCTCTGAGGCGGGAACGCCGGCCCTGATCACCTATGGACCCCAGTTGGACGCTCCGCTACGTGAAGCGCTGCGGTGGCCCAGAGACATGATCGACGAGTTCGAATGGTCGCGCTCACTGGGCCCCAAGGACGCCATGGGTGTGGGTTACCAAACCGAGCGGGAAGTCTGGAAGGAGCCGGTAGGGGTGGTCGGAGTGATCGTGCCGTGGAATTTCCCGGTAGAGATCATTCTCAACAAGTTGGGGCCACTGCTGGCCATGGGTAACACCTGCATTCTCAAACCCGCCCCGGACACCCCATGGAACGCAACACGACTCGGTCGTCTGATCGCCGAAGAGACCGACATCCCGCCCGGGGTGGTGAACATCGTCACCTCGGCCGACCATCTGGTCGGCGAGGTGCTCTCCACATCGGCGGAGGTCGACATGGTTGCCTTCACGGGTTCCACGGCAACCGGCAGGCGGATCCTGGAAGCCTCTGCTCCCACCCTCAAACGGGTGTTCCTGGAACTGGGTGGCAAGTCGGTCAATCTGGTGCTCGACGACGCCGATCTGGAAGCCACGCTGGCTGGATCAGCTGTGTGCTGCATGCATGGCGGCCAAGGGTGTGCCATTCCGACGCGCCTACTGGTTCCCCGGAGCCACTACGACGAGGCGGTCGAAATGGCCCGTGCGGCCTTCGAGAGTTGGGCTTACGGCGACCCGACCGACCTATCGGTGCTGCAGGGCCCCCAGATCTCGCGCCGCCAGCAGGAGCGTGTGCTCGGCTACATACAGCAAGGAAGAGCCGAGGGGGCGACCGTGGTGTCCGGAGGTGGCCGTCCCAACCACTTCGACCGGGGGTGGTACGTGGAGCCGACCCTGTTCGCCGACGTGGACAACACCATGGCAATCGCCCAAGAGGAGATCTTCGGTCCCGTACTGGTGGTAATCGGGTTCGACGACGATGATGACGCAGTGCGCATTGCCAACGAGTCGCCCTACGGCCTCAGCGGCATGATCACCTCTAGCGACCTGGACCGGGCCAAGACGGTCGCCCGTCGGATCCGGACCGGCACCCTTGGTATCAATGGTGGAATCTGGTACGGAGCCGACGCACCGTTCGGCGGCTACAAGGGTTCCGGCCTCGGCCGGCAGTGCGGCACGGAAGGACTTGAGATCTTCACGGAAACCAAGACCGTGGGTTGGCCAGCGGAAGGCTGACCAAGGGCTCCCACGGGGAACCATCAGGCAGGAAGAGGAGAACTGGAGACACCATGTCCCGTCCACTGGAAGGTATTCGAGTCGTCGAGATGGCTAGCTGGATGTTCGTCCCGTCGGCCGCCTCGGTGTTAGTCGACTGGGGGGCGGACGTCCTCAAGGTCGAGAGCCCGGATGGAGGCGACCCCCAGCGCGGGTTGATCTCGTCCGGCCTCCTACCCGGAGGTGCTGGGGGTGTCAATTTCATGGTCGAGCAACCCAATCGGGGCAAGCGGTCCCTGGCCATCAACGTGGCCGATCCTGACGGCCACGAGGCGTTCATGAAGGTCATCGAAACGGCTGACGTGTTCCTGACCAACTATCTGCCCTCGATCCGGCGTCGACTGGGAATCGACGTAGACGACCTCCGGGACCGGAACCCCGCCCTCATAATTGCCCGCGGTTCCGGCCAGGGACCGAAGGGCCCTGACGCCGAGAAGGGAGGATACGACGGGGCGTCGTTCTGGGCCCGTGGCGGGTTGAGCGCTGTCTTCCCCGAGGGACCAGACGGCTGGCCCCAGGGCCAACCGTCGCCAGCCTTCGGAGACGTGATGGGGGGCCTGGCCATAGCCGGAGCTGTCTCAACAGCACTGGTGAAACGAGAACGCACAGGCGAGCCCAGCGTGATCGACGTCTCGTTGCTAGCCACCGCAATGTGGCAGGTCTCACCGCTGGTAGTGGCAGCCAAGTTGTTTGGGTTCGGTCGACTCCCGGCTGGGGATCGCACCCAGATCCCGAACCCGGGCGTGAACACCTATAGGACCTCTGACGACCGGTTCATAAGCCTGATCCTCCTTCAGTCGGACAAGCACTGGGACGACCTCTGCGAACGCCTAGGCCGGCCAGACCTGGCGACCGACCCGAAGTTCGCCGATTCGGCGGTTCGGGCTGAGAACACCAGCGAGTGCATCGCCCAACTCGACGAGGCATTCGGCTCCCAAACTCTGGAGTACTGGAGGGAACGGCTCGAGGACTTCTCTGGCGTCTGGACTCCCTTCCAGACCCTCACCGAGCTCTACGAAGACGTCCAGACAATGGCAAACGGTTATCTCCCAACCATGGAAGCCGCCAACGGCGACCAGGTGCAGTTGGTGGCCAGCCCTGCACAGTTCGACGAGACCCCGGTAGGCGTCGAACGGGCCCCCGAACTGGGCGAGCACACCGAGGTGCTGCTCAACGAACTGGGAATCAGTTGGGATGAACTAGCAGCGATGAAGGAGAGCGGCGCCATTCTCTAGCTGCCGAGCTCTCTAGCTGCCGGGCCCATGCCGGCCATCGGTCCTACTCCTGTGGCATGAGCACCGTAGGGTCGATGCCACCGGTGAACAGGCCCCCAGTGAAGCCACCATCGGCAAAGACCGACGTGGCGACCACATAGCTGGAACGCGGACTGTTCAGCATCACCAGGCACCAGGCCTGCTCCTCGGCCGTTGAATTACGGCCGATGGGCTTCGGGAAATTATCGAAGAACTCCTGACCCTGCGACTCAATGAACGACGGCATCATCGGCGTGTCGGTGGGCCCGGGGTTCAAACTGTTGAGTCGTATTCCCTCCGAGGCGAGTTGGAAGCCTCTCCAGGCCACGTAGGCGTTTATGGCCTCCTTCGAGCAGGCGTAGCCATTAGCTGTCCAAGGTTCGGGGTTGGCATCCAACCAGGCTTCTCCTGCTTGAAAGTCGGGTTCGGCCACGAAAGCCAACATGGATGCTGCGTTGGCAATCCAGCCCATCCCGGCCACCGATGAGATGAAAGCGATGGATCCTCCCGGAACCATCAGTGGAATGACCGCTTCGGTGAGGTGCCGATGTCCGCAGAAGTTGACCAGCATTACCTGACGGTCGGGCGCCGTGGTGGGAAGTCCGGCGCAGTTGAACAGACTGTCAATAGGTCCACCGACCGCCTCCACCACAGAGTCGATGGCCTCAGGGTCCACAAGGTCGCACCGATGGAAGTTGCTCAATAATCCGTCGCCGTCTTGGATGTCGAGGCCGTGGACCTCAGCACCCAACTCAGAGAGGATCGACGCAGTGGCCGCCCCCATGCCCGATGCCGCACCGGTGACCAGAACCTTCGTGCCTTCGTACCCGAGGACATCGTCCATGTCGATTCTCCTTGTCTGATCAGGGTGCGCTCATTGCGCACCGAGCGATTCTGCGTCGATGACTCGAACTGCTTCCGAAATGCAATTCCCCGACCTTCGCTCGGCGGAGGAATAACTGGAGTTCGTGCTCCCACGTATAGCCGATCCCACCGAAAAGTTGAAGGCCATCTTGAACACAGCGCTGTTGACACTCGCCCGCCCCGGCCTTAGCCATCGAGGTGGCAATGGCCCGTCGGTCATCGTCAGAGTCAAACGCCAAAGCGGCGAAATAGACCAGCGCCCGGGTCCGTTCAACAAGGCAGTACATGTCAACCAGCTTGTGCTTGACCGCCTGGAACGACCCAATAGGCACACCGAACTGTTGTCGCTCTCTGGCGTGATCGAGGTTCAAATCGAGAATCCGCTGGCACGCCCCGAGCGTCGAGGCAGCCACCCCGACAGTGGCTTCCTGCACGGCTCGGACCACCACATCGTCGGAATCAGAACCCACGAGCAGTCGGTCGTGACCCACCCGAACACCCTCCAAATCGATGGTGGCATGTCGGGTGGTGGCATCGATCGGGTTCAGTTCCCGAGCCGCTACAGCCTCACCTGGGACAACGACGACCCGCAATCCGCCGTCCACGCGGACGACCACGGCGATCTCTTCCGCTGAGGCTCCATCCACCACGAAGCACTTGATCCCAGACAGGACGAACGAATCACCATCTCGAGTGGCCGAGGCCCTGATCTGGGCTAGATCCCAGGTCCCGGCCCCTTCGTCGACGGCCAGGGCTCCGGTAGCTCCAGCAGCAGCCACCGGGGCCAGGAAGCGTTCCTGTTGATCCAGGGTGCCAGCGTGGCGAACCGCTGGGACGAACTGGGCAACGGTGGCAGCGAAGGGCCCAGGTGCGACATGTCGACCCATCTCCTCGAGCAGGACCGCTAGTTCGACCCACCCGTGGCCGAGGCCTCCAACCGGTTCCGGAAGACACAACGCCGGCCAATCCAGGCTGGTCAGCGTGGCCCACAACTCATCGGCTGAGCCAGACCCTTCGGCTATGTCGCGGGCCAGAGACGCGGGGGCTTCACGATCCAGAACGTCTCGGGCTATCCGCTGCAGCTCAAGCTGGTCGTCGGTCAGTTCGAAGTCCACAGATTCATCCTCGAGGGAGGCCAAGCACCCGCTCAGCCACGATGTTGCGCTGGATCTCGCTGGTTCCGCCGCTAATTGTTCCAGCAAAGGTAAAGAGGTAACGGTCCGACCACGAAACCGCCCCCCGGTCATTCTCGTAGGGGAAGCGAAGGGTCGAGTCGACTGCTTGGTCTAGGGCGGCGGCTCCGAGGGTCTCAAGTATCAGGGCAGCGAGATCCTGCTGGGCCTCCGAGCCCATCAACTTGAGGATCGACTGTTCAGCTGGAACCAGGCCCCGCTGCTGTTTGGCCAACTGACGATGCCCTAGGAGCCGGATGGCATGGGAGTCCATGATCGACCGACCCAGTCGGTCGAGGACAACATCGTCGTCTGCGTGGGAGGTGCCGTTGAGTTCTGCGAGGGCGTCGTCGAGCATGTTGTCGAGACTCTGGGACCACATCACCCATAGCATCGCCCGCTCGTGGGCTAGGGCTCCATTGCAGATTCTCCACCCATCGTTGAGATCGCCAACAAGGTTGGTCGAAGGGACGAGCACGTCATCGAAAAACACCTCGTTGAAGTCAACGTGATCAGGGCCGCCCAGATCGGGGAACGGCCGTCGGTCCAGTCCCGGGGTGTCGGTTTCAACAATCAAGGCGGAGATCCCCTTGTGCTTCGGTGCTTCCGGGTCGGTCCGGACAAAGACCAGGAGGACGTCGGCGTCGTGAGCCCCCGATGTCCAGACCTTCTGGCCATTGACGACAAAATGGTCACCGTCGAGTACCGCTCGGGTGGCCAGAGCCGCCAAGTCGCTTCCAGCCCCCGGCTCGCTCATCCCGAGGGCAGCCGTCTTCTCGGCCCGCATGATGGGCACCGCCCAGCGCTCGATCTGTTCGTCGTTGCCGAACGACACGATGGACGCGCTAACGATGCCGAGCCCCTGGGGGTTGAAACTTCGGGTCACGTGCCGGCGTCCGAGTTCCTCTAGGTACACCATCTGTTCGAACAGATCGGCACTCCGCCCGCCCAGTTTCGAGGGGTAGGCGGGCGACAACCAGCCGTCGTCGAACATCTGGCGTTGAAACTGCCGGGCCCACTCAGGGACCCCGGCGCTAGAGGTGGGCCGCTCCGCGGTCAGTAACGGGTCGGGGAGGTTGGCTTCGAGCCAGGCGACGAACTGATCGCGGAAGGCTTCGGTCTTCTCGTCGTAACCGAGTCGCATCCTCGGAGGCTCTCTTCCGCTGTCGTGACCGTGAACGGTAGGAACGTTAAGGCTTGTGGTCAAACACCCTCTCGATTAGTACCCCGATTCCGTATGGAGTTGGAATCCAATGGCGCGCTACTCTCAGTGGACCGGCGGCTGCTCGGTCAGGTCAAGGGGAAGCGAGGCAGAAGATGAGAATGCGGTCCATCTTCTCTGTGGTGCTGGTTGCGCTGATTGCTGCGGGGTGCGGCAACTCCAGCAGTGGCGAGACCACCACAACCGCCCCAGCCACCACAACCGCCCCAGCCACCACAACCGCCCCAGCCACCACAACCGCCCCAGCCACCACAACCGCCCCAGCCACC
>JASLKB010000066.1 GCA_030747775.1 Acidimicrobiales bacterium
ATAGGTCGTACAGCCCGACCGTTCGAGGTTCACCGTCGACCAGCACGACGTTGTTGATCCCGAAGGACTCCTCCATTGGCGTCAGGCGGTAGAGCTCACCGAGAACGGCCTGCGGGTTGTGGCCAGGCTTGACCATGACCTGGAGTCGAAGTCCAGTGTGGCGGTCAGAGAGGTTCTTGAAGTCAGCTATGCCGGCCACCTTGCCGGCCTCGTTCAACTCCTTCAGTTTGCCGATGACCCGCTCGGGTCCAACGAGGTACGGCAGTTCGGTAACCACAATGGCCTGGCGTCCCCGGCCGATGTCTTCGACGTGGGCCCGGGCACGGATCCGGATCGAGCCGCGGCCAGTCTCGTACGCCTCCCGGATTCCGTCGTCCACCACGATCCCGCCGCTGGGGAAGTCTGGGCCCGGTAGGGCGGCCAGCAACTCGTCAACGGTTGGCTTGGGACGTCGCTTAGTCATCACGAGGGTGACTGCGGCGTGGACCTCGGCCAGATTGTGCGTGGGCATGTTGGTGGCCATGCCCACGGCGATCCCCGTGGTGCCGTTAAGCAGCAGGTTCGGCAGGAGTGCCGGTAGATGGAGTGGTTCGTCGGCCTCGCCGTCATAGGTGGAACGGAAGGGCACCGTTTCCTCGTCCAGCTCGCGCACCATGGCCATGGCGGCCTCGCTCAGGCGGCACTCGGTATAGCGGGGTGCCGCCGGCGGATCGTCCAGGGATCCGAAGTTGCCCTGTGGGTCAATCAGGGTCATGCCCCGTGAGAATGGCTGGCCCATGCGCACCAGGGCGTCGTAGATGGCGGCGTCGCCATGCGGGTGGTAGCGGCCCATGGTGTCGCCGACTACCCGGGCGCTCTTGCGGTGAGGGGTGTCGGGACGGACGCCCATGCGGAGCATGGAGTACAGGATGCGACGTTGCACCGGCTTGAGGCCGTCACGGATGTCGGGGATGGCCCTCGAGGTAATGACCGAGAGGGAGTAGGCGAGGAAGGACTCCTTCAACTCCTGCTCGACGGAGACGTCAACGACCTTGCGGGCGTAGTTCATCTCGTCGGGGATGAGTTTCTGCTGCTTGGCCATGATGCAGTCCCGGTCCTCGTCCGTTGGGGTCGGCGGGCATTCTGTTGCCGGGGTGTGACAGGGGTTTGGGGCCCGTCGGGGCGACCGTACAGGCGCGGACCCGGCTGGTCGCGGCAGGTGGTGAGATGGGTGGGTCAGCCGCGGAAGCGACAGCGGGTGACGCCGGTGACGAGTTCGTCGAGCGCGTCCAGCAGGTCCGACCCGCCGACCGATCGCAGTCGGGCAGCTTCTCCGGCCGTCCACGGATGGTCGATGTGGTGCGGGGTCAGACCTGCCTCGCACCAGGTCTCGCCGACCATCCGAAGGGCGTGGTCCACTCCCGGGTCTCCGCAAGCCACCAGCAGTTCACCAGCCTCGTCGGCGTTCAGGCCCGGTGGCGAGTCGGCCTGAGCCGAGAACATTCCCATTCGAAAGCGGAGAGCCTCCGTGGCGATGCGGGCATGGTTCATTAGTCCCAAAATTACTGCTCCGGCGACCACTGCCCGGGGATGGATTGAGCTCGGTCAGCGGATACCGGATGGGCAACAGGTTGGCGAGCACTCCGGCAGCCGTACGAGCGACGAGCGCCCCAGAAATGACCGCTCTAGAAACAGGCTCACAACCATTTCCACGAACCGGTCATCGTCATCGACTGCTCCGGCCCGCTGGAAGGCCACGCCGGCCCGTTCGGCGCGTCCGGCTGCCTCAATGTCGAGGTCCCAGGCGATCTCGAAGTTCTCCACCGGGAAGCCGATAGGCGAGACCACCACGGCATCCACCCCGGTCGCCGCTAGGGCCTCAATCCGGTCGCCCACGTCGGGCTCCAGCCAGGGGACCTCAGGTGGTCCACTGCGGGACTGCCAGACCACCTCCCAGTCGAGGCGGCCATCGGGGTCGACTCGTTCGACAACCAGGCGGGCCACCTCATGGAGTTGTTCGACGTAGTCGCAGGTGGCTGCCAGGGCGCTGGGGATGCTGTGGGCCGAGAACAGAATGTGGACCCGGCCCCGGCGGTTGACCGAAAGGCGGTCGAGTGCCTCGGCCAGACGGTCGGCAGCCGGCTCGATCAGCCCTGGGTGGTCGTGGTGACTGCCGATCCGGTCGATGACCGGGGCGTCGGGCCCTACAGCGGTTCGGGCGGTCTCCAGGTTCTCGGTGTACTGGCGGCAAGTGCTATACGAGGCGTACGGCGAGGCCACCCAGGCTAGGGCGCGGCGGACGCCGGTGTTGCGCATTTCGGCGATCGTGTCGGGTAGGAGTGGATGAGCGTTTCGGTTCCCCCAGAAGACCGGCACAGCTACCGCATTGTCGGGTTCCTGTCCGGTCGGTTGGTACTCGGCCAGTCGATTGGCTAGCTGGGTGGCTACCGCGCTCTGCAGCGACCGGAGGCGTCCGTTCAACGGCGAGAGACCGCCGACGGAGCGGTAGCGATCGGCTACCTCGGTTAGGCGCTCCGGTGGGATGGAGCGGCCGGCAGTTACTCGGGCCAGAAAGGGGGCGACGTCGGCGATGGATTCTGGCCCACCGAAGGCGACCAGGAGGAGGGCGTCGTAGCGGCCCGCGGAACCCGCGGAAGAAGAGTTCGGTCCACAGGTCATTGCGACGTCCGGTCCGGAAGTGGGTCGGTCCGTGTCTCAGCCCTCGACGTTGAAGTGGGAGAGGTCCTCGGCGAGGCCCGACCGGACGGCCGCAGCTATTGGCCCACGGGTGGTGACGCGCGTTCGCTTCAGCGCACCACGTCCGACCTCGCCGGCCACCCGGGCCCGGGCTACGGCGGTGTCAAGGACGTCGTCACCGTCCACGACCTCGTCTAGGAAACCCACGTCGAGAGCAGCTTCAGGTTCGTACATCTGACCGAGCGTGGCTCTGACAAGGTGTCGCTTGGATAGGCGGTCGCGCATCAGCTCGGTGGCGAAGAAGGGAAGGGGCATTCCGATGGTGAGCTCTGGCATACCGATCTTGAACTCACCGGCCGTCCCGACCCGGAGGTCCGACGACATCAGAATGATGGCGCCCGCAGCTATGGCGTGGCCCGTGCAGGCAGCGACTACCGGCCGGGGGAACTCGTAGATCCTCAGGAACAGGTCAACGCCGGAGGACAGCATCTCGCGGGGCCCGTCGCCGCCCGCTCTCATGACCGAGAGGTCGAAGCCGGCCGAGAACCGCCCCGGGCGACCGGCCAACACCAGGGCGTCGGCGTCGACGGCCTCCACCTCGTCGAGGCGCCCTAGGAGGGTCTGGATCATGTCGTGGCCCAGTGCGTTGGCCTTCCCGTCGTTCATGGTGACCACGGCGACCCCGTCGTCGATTGTCAGTGTGGTGATGTCATCCATGGGCGCTGAACCTATCCTCGGTCCGCTCTTCGATCTGGCTCGGGGAGAGATCGGCGTGGTTCCGGGGCCACGGGACCACCGGTACGCTGGCCCTATGAGCGACACCCTCACCGCAGACCAGGTCATGGACGTCACCGACGGAGCGTTGGCCAAGGTGCTAGATGTCCGCGATTCTCAGGACGACGGAGAGGACCCCGCGTCGCTGGCTCTACTAATCGACGTGACCGGTGTGTCGGGTGTGGACTACGTCTACGACTTAGCTTTTGTGCCCATTGTTGAATTGCCCGGGGACTGCCACCGCTGGACCGTCGATGCCGAGGCTGGGGCGACACTGGATATGGCGGTGGGTGACGAGAGTCGGCCCAAACTGGCTGGCGCCACTCTCGACCTGCCTAGCAACCCAGTACAGGGTGGGCTGGTGATCCGTAACCCGAACCGTCCTAATCCGTTGGGCGACGTCGGCGAACTGGAGCTCACCGGTGAGGTACCCGAGCGCATCGAGCAACTTTTGACGGCGAGCGTCAACCCGATGCTGGCCTCGCACGGCGGCTTCGCCACGCTCGTTGGAGTGGACGGTCACACCGCGTACGTGACAATGGGAGGTGGCTGCCAGGGGTGCTCAATGAGTCAGGCCACCCTTACCGAGGGAATCCAGAGGGCCATCGCGGAGGCCGTGCCGGAGATCACCGAGGTGATTGACGCTACCGACCATTCGGCCGGAGACAACCCCTTCTACTCCTGACGGGCTATTTCAGGCGGGTCCGCACGGTGGCGGCTATGCCGGGGCCGTCCAGGCCGAATGAGGCCAACAGCGAGTCGGCAGATCCGTGTGCGTGGTGGTCTACTGGCACGCCCAGTACCGAGACACAGGGTGCTGCTGTCCTGGACGCCAGGGCGTCCAGGACACCCGATCCGAAGCCGCCCTCCCGGAAGCCGTCCTCCACGGTGACTACTAGTTGGTGCCGGGCCGCGTCCACCAGCATCCCCTCGTCCAGGGGACGGATACAGCGGGGGTCCCACACGGTGGCGGCGATTCCCTCGGCGGCGAGTTCGGCGGCGGCGGCTGATACGGCGGTCAGCATCTTCCCGGCTCCAAGGAGACAGACGCTCCCGTCGCCGGTGCGCACCTGCCGGGCGGCCAGTCCGTGGCCCACCTCGTCCCAGGCCACGTGGGGGGCCGGGCTCTTGGACCATCGGATGGCCACCGGTCCGTCGGTGAAGGCGATGGCATCATCGAACATTTGCTGCAGTTCCTGATACGACGACGGTGCTAGCACGGTCATGCCCGGCACCTTGGACAGCAGCACCATGTCCAGTACCCCGTGGTGGGACGGGCCGTCGTCGCCGGTGATGCCAGCCCGATCCAGGCAAAACACGACGGGCAGCCCGTGGAGGCTGACGTCCAGATTGGCCTGGTCGAAGGCCCGGCTCAGGAATGTGGCGTAGAGGGCGACCACCGGACGGAGTCCACCCATGGCCATGCCGGCTGCAGCCGTGACTGCATGCTGTTCGGCGATCCCCACGTCGAAGCATCGCTCGGGAAATCGGTCGCGGAAGGGGAGCAGCCCAGTGGAGTCAGGCATGGCCGCGGTGATGGCCACCACTTCCGGTCGGGACTCGGCGGCCTTGATCAAGGACTCAGTGAACGCCTCCGTGTAGCTACCCGGCTTGACCCCACCGGTATCGTGCATGTGCTTGATCGGGTCTTGTTCGGCGGGGGCGTGGCCCCGACCCTTCTGGGTCAGGACGTGGACCACCACCGGGCCGTCGAACTCTGCCGCGTTGGTCAGGGCATCCTCCATCTCGGCGATGTCATGGCCGTCAAACGGGCCTAGGTAGTGGACGCCGAGTGCCTCGAAGAAAGCCGTCGGTTCGAACATCTCTCGTAGGGCTGCCTTGGTGGCGCTGATGCCCCGTTCGACCAGCTCGCCCACCCACGGCAGCCGCTCGGCCAGGCCCTCGAGGTGGCGTTGACGCCGCATATAGGTCGGGTTGGACCGGATCCGGATGAGGCTCTCGGACAGGCGCCCGACGGTCGGGGCGTATGATCGGCCGTTGTCGTTGAGGACCACGGTGACCGGCAGACCGCCATGACCGAGGTTGTTGAGTCCCTCAAAGGCCATGCCGCCGGTCATCGATCCGTCACCGATCACTGCTACCACGCGACCCCGGGAGCCGGTGGCGGCCCGGGCGGTGGCTAGCCCATGGGCGTACGACAGGACGGTCGAGGCATGGGAGTTCTCGATCCAGTCGTGGGTCGACTCGTCCCGGGAGGGGTATCCCGACAAGAGGCCGGCCTGGCGGAGCCCGCCAAACTCGGCGGCTCGGCCGGTCAACAACTTGTGGACGTAGGTCTGGTGGCCGGTGTCAAAGAGAATGGCATCCCGTGGGCTATCGAAGACTCGATGGAGGGCCAGCGTGAGCTCCACGGCACCTAGGTTTGACCCGAGGTGTCCACCAGTGCGGTCCACGGTGTCGATGATGCGTTGACGGATTTCGTCGGCGAGCGCGGCCAGTTCTTCGGGACCGAGATCGCGAAGGTCCCCGGGAGACTGCAGGGCATCAAGGCGCACGACTGAAAACGCTATCGCGGCTCGGCGGGAGCCTGTCAGCGGGAGGTTGGCCGGTGGAGGGCGATCCAGGCCCGCACCAGCACCTCGGCTAGCAGTGAGCCGGCACCCAGGGCCACAAGGCCCCCGACTGCGTCCAACCAGAAGTGGTTTCCGGTCACGATGACGGCGAACAGGGTGGTTATCGGGTAGGTGGCTATCAGTACACGGGCCATCCGGTTGCTGACAATGGGCCAGATGACCAGTGTGGACCATGCGGACCACGCAAAGTGGAGGCTAGGCATCGCCGCGTACTGGTTGCTAACCCGCTGCATGGTTCCCGAGTCGAAGGACCATAGGCCGCCCACATCGGCCACCGTGTCCACGTAGGGGTGCAGCGCGGCCAAGCAGCCCCCAAACTCGCCGCAGTCCGACAACAGGCGGGGTGGCATGAGGGGGAACAGGGCGAAGCCAACCAGAGCCAGCCCGGTGGTGCACAAGAAGGTCGATCGGTGGCGGGCGTACAGATGGGGAAACCGTCGGTACACCCACACGAGGGCAAACACTGTCACTGCAAAGTGGAACGTCCCGTAGAAGAGGTTCCAGAACTGGATGAACCAACGGTGGTCCACGAACGCCTGTTGGAGGCCGAGTTCCCGATAGAGACCGATGGACTTTTCCAGGTCGATGATCCGTTCGGCATTGGCGAGGGCTTCGGCCGCCGAGACTGACTCGGAGCCGAAGACGTTTCGGATCGTCGAGTAGGCGACGTAGAAGCCCAGGACCAGCAGGACCTCAGACCACCAGTGGAGACCGGTACCTGGGCCGGCGGCCCGCCGCGGGAAGCGGCCCCCTGGTGCCGGCCCAACCTCGGACTCGAGGTGTGTCGGAACGTCCCTGGCCGGTTCAGTACCCGACTGCATGGTTCAGGTGGCGTCTCCGTCGACTCGCCCGAGGAACCGTTGGGTCTCGACCACCACGCGGATGATGATGGCCGTGGCCACCACGGTGTCGCCCACTGTTGCCGTCGCTCCGAAGGTGAGGCGTCGACCCTCGACTCCCTCCAACACGGCCTCGGCAGTCACGCCAACGCCTGGTGCCGATGGGGCCACGTGGTCGACGTGGATGCGCATCCCGACGCTCGTCTCGCCGTCGGCCAGGGAACCGTCGAGCGCCTGGACGGTGGCCTCCTCCATGAGAGCCACTAGACGAGGGGTACCCAGGACTGGCACCTCGCCGGAGCGGAGCGCGACTGCCGTATCGGCGTCGGTGATGGTGTGGGCGGCGCGGCCGCGTAACCCGGGCATCGGGGGCACAGCGGTACCCTACGCATCCGCCCGGACCTCACCGGGACACCGGGCCTGAACCGGATGAGAAGACAGGAGTGTGATGGTGGTTGACGGCGACGGTCCATCGAAGGGTCGGGACCCCGGGCTACTAGAGCCGGATTTGCTGGCTGAGACCCTGTCGATGGCCATGACCACGGGGGGTGAGTTCGCCGAGGTCTTCGTGGAGGACCGCCGCTCTACTTCGGCGGTGCTCGACGACGGTCGGATCGAGGAGTTGTCCAGCGGTCGAGACCGAGGTGCTGGCATTCGAGTCATCTTGGGGGAGACCACTGGGTTCGCACACACTGCCGATCTGTCACCCGCTGGTCTGCGGGCCGCGGCAGAGGCGGCATCGGCGGCGGCCCGCTCGGGCGATGGTGGCGTGCACGAGGTCACTCTCGACGGACCGTCCGGACCGTCTCCGGCAGTGGTATCGGTATTGCCGGCTGACGTCCCTAAGGCCCGCAAGGTGGAACTTTTGCAGCGTGCTGATGCCGCGGCTCGTTCGACCGATGGGGCCATTAGTCAGGTGTCAGCACGGTATGGGGACTCCCAACGGCGGATCCAGATTGCCAACAGCGAGGGCCTACTGACTGGTGACCGCCAGATCCGGACCTTGTTCTCGGTGTCGTGCGTGGCCTCGGGTGACACCGGCTTGCAGACCGGCCGTGAGTCAGTTGGGCACACCGTGGGATTTGAGTTGTTCGACTGGGTGGACGTGGATGACCTGGCCCGGCGTGCTGCTGGTCGGGCGATCACCAAACTGGAGGCTGTGCCGGCCCCTAGCGGTGAGATGCCGGTAGTGGTCGGACCCGGCGGTGGTGGGGTGCTCTTCCATGAAGCATGTGGTCACGGCCTGGAGGCCGACCTAGTGGCTAAGTCGGCCTCGGTGTTCGCCGGGCGGAGGGGCGAGGTGGTGGCCGCTCCGACGGTCAGCCTGATTGACGATGGCACCATGGTCGGCGAGTGGGGCTGTTTTGCTGTCGACGACGAGGGTCGCCCCGCCCGACGTAACGTGCTGATCGAGGATGGGGTGCTCACCGACTACATGTGGGACCGCCTGCGTGCCCGCCGAGAGGGTCGCGAGGGGTCGGGCAACGGTCGTCGTCAGAGTTACCGGCACCTGCCCATGGTACGAATGACCAATACCTACCTAGAGGGCGGGATCGACGAACCCGATGCCATCGTGGCTGGGACCGATCACGGCGTGTACGTGGCGCAACTGGGTGGTGGCCAGGTCAATACCGCCACCGGGGACTTCGTATTCGGCATGACCGAGGCTTACTTGATCGAGGACGGTCGTCTCACCGCTCCCATTCGAGAGGGGAACCTGATCGGGAATGGGCCCGAGGCCCTCCTAGCTATCGATGCCATCGCTGGCGACTTCGCCATGGGGTCCCCGGGGACCTGTGGCAAGGACGGCCAGGGGGTCCCAGTGGGCGACGGGACACCGACGCTGCGGGTGGCCCGGCTCACTGTTGGTGGGACGGCGGCTTGACGTGGCCGGGTCGAGGGATGACGAGGCGGGCCTGCTGGCCATCGCAGAGAGCGTTGTGGCCATGGCGGTATCGGGCGAAGACGTCGAGGTCGTGGTCGCCCACGAGCGTGAAACCGAGGTTCGGGCCTACGGTGGTGAGGTCGAAACGCTGACTTCGGCGGAGTCTCGGGGCATCGGGGTACGCGTGGTGCGAGATGGCCGACAGGGTTTCGCTTACGCCGGGACACTGGATGCCGACGCGCTGGTAGAGGTGATCGCCGAAGCTCGAGACAACGTGGAGTTCGCCACTCCGGACGAGCATTGTGCCGTGGCCGAACCCGACGGGGTGCTAGCTGCTGACCTGGACCTATACCGGCCGGTTCTGGTCGACTACCCGGCCGAGGAAAAGGTGGCCATAGCCCTCGAGTTGGAGTTGCTCACCCGGTCGGCCGATTCGCGTATTAGCGGGGTGGAAACCGCCGAGTATGGCGACTCGGTGTCGGCCAGTGCCGTGGCAACAACGACAGGGATTCGGTCTACTAGCCGGGAGACAGGTTGTTTCCTTTCGGCGTATGCGCTGGCCGAGCAGGACGGTGAAACCCAGACCGGCTTCGGATTCTCGCTGGGCCGGGAACCGGGTGACCTGGACGTCGCCAAGGTGGCCGCCGAGGCCGCCGAACGGTCCACCCGCATGCTGGGCGCGGTCAAGCCCGCCTCGGGCCGTATCGCTGTAGTGCTCGATCCGTGGGTGAGCGCTCAGTTCCTTGGGATCGTGGCCGGGACCCTGAACGGGGAGTCTGTCCAAAAGGGTCGGTCGTTGTTCGCCGACCGGTTGGGCGAGGAGGTGGCCTCGCCGCTGTTGACTCTGGTGGACGATCCGACCGATCCCGCGGCCACCTCGGCCACGGCCACCGACGGTGAGGGCCTTGCTACTCGCCGCAACGTGCTGATAGAGGGAGGGCGCCTCGAACGGTTCGTTCACAACAGTCAGACGGCCCGCAGGGCCGGAACCGTGTCAACCGGTTCAGCCGTGCGCGGGTATTCCTCCACGCCGGGCGTGGGGGTGCGGGCCGTGTCAGTGCTGGGTGGCGACCGGACGCCTGCACAGCTCGTTTCAGGGATCGATGACGGTGTTCTTGTCCAGGGGGTCAGTGGACTGCACTCCGGCGTCAACCCGGTTAGTGGAGATTTCTCGACCGGGGCCGAGGGCCTGCGGATCCGGGGCGGTGAGTTAGCTGAACCGATCCGAGAGTTCACCATTGCCTCCACCATCCAGAAGATGCTCACTGACCTGGTGGCCATCGGCGATGACGTCCATTGGCTGCCCATGCGAGCGGCCGGCGTCACTTTGGTTATAGGCGAGCTGACGGTGTCGGGGGTGTAGGGCCGGGGGCCCGACCGATCCATGTCGATCCTGCACGCCGTCGTGTTGGGCCTGGTGCAGGGCCTGACAGAATTCCTACCCGTCTCGTCCAGCGGGCACCTCGAGCTCGTGCCCTGGTTGTTCGGTTGGGACGACTTTGGCAGCGACGTTCGTCTGGAGAACGCTTTTGACGTGGCCCTCCATCTGGGCACTCTCATGGGAGCGGTCTATTACCTGAGGTCCGACGTGGCTCGGTACCTCCGTGCCGGTTGGGGTTGGTTGCGCTCCGGGGCGGGCACCGCTCCGACAGGTGACGCCCGGACGTCCTGCCTGCTTGCTGTCACTGCGGTGCCCACCGGACTTCTCGGTCTGCTGGTGGTGGCGATGACTGATGACCTCGGTGGTCGGACCTGGCTGGTGGCCACCTGCTTGATCGTGTTCGGTGTGCTGTTATGGGTCGCTGACCGTCGCGATGATCATGACGGGCGAGAGATGGCCGACCTGTCGTTTCCGAATGCCGTGATGCTCGGGCTGGCCCAAGGGCTGGCCTTGCAGCCCGGGGTCTCCCGTTCCGGGGTGACCCTTAGCGTGGCTCGAACGCTGCGGGTGGAGCGCACAGAGGCGGCCCGCCTGGTGTTCTTGATGAGCCTACCGGTCATCGCCGGCGCCGGCCTGCTCTCAGCGGCCGACGTGGCGCTCCCCCCCGGCTGGTGGTCCCCGTTCATCGCCGGGATGGTTGCGGCAGCGGTGAGTGGCTGGCTAGCCGTGCACCTCTTGCTGCGGATGTTGGCTTGGACCGGGCTCGGGGGCTTCGCCGTCTACAGGGTGGTACTCGGGTTGGGCGTCCTCACCCTGTTAGCCACTGGTGTTCGCTGAGCCGGCGGTTCGGATCAGTCCCTCGGTGTCAGGTCAGGCCGTGCTGGAGGCCTTCGGGGTTGACGAGGCGGACCCGGTGTCACCACCGGTCCCATTTGAAGACTTCCCATTGGATGAGGACGAGCCATCATCCGAGGCCTTCGTCGACGCTCCTGAGTCCGAGGATCCGGACGCAGATTTCTCGGAGGTTGAGTTCTGGGAATCCGAGGTGCCGGTGGTCGACGTGGGCTTCTCCGCGGTGCGATCCTTGGCTGCCGATCCATGGTCGTTCTTATAGAAACCGTCGCCCTTGAAGGAGATTCCTACTCCGCTAAACACCTTGTTGACTGGGCCGGCGCACGTGTCGGCGATACAGGTGGTCAGGGCGTCGTCGGTGAACGACTGGCGCACCTCGAATTCTCCTTGGCAGGTCTGGCAGCGGTACTGGTAGGTCGGCATGGCGGGAATCTCGGCTGGTCGACTGGTCAGAACGGGACAGCGCAGCCTATCGGCGCCCGTCGGGCACACTGTTGGCGTGGACTTTCCCTCCAGCCTCAGTGCGTGGGCCCTTGTGGTGCTGGCTTATCTGGTGGGCACCCTTCCATCGGCCCACCTGGTGGCCGGCCGCCGTGGTGTGGACCCGACGCAGGAGGGTTCCAGGAATCCCGGCGCCACCAACGTCTATCGGACGGCGGGAAGGCGGGCTGGGGTGGCGGTGTTTGTGGCCGATGTCGGCAAGGGCATGGTGCCTACGGCCATCGGCCTGGTCGTCGACGGTCGTGGCCTTGGGCTGGCCTGTTGGGTAGCGGCCACCCTCGGACACGTCGTCCCTGCAACTCGTCGGTTCCGGGGCGGGAAGGGCGTGGCCACCGGAGGAGGGGGTGCCCTGGTGCTGTTCCCGGTGGTGGGTTCGGTGATCGTAGCCCTGTTCACTTTGGTGGCTCGACTCTCGGGAAAGGCGTCGTTGGGGTCGATCTCGATCTGTGTGGCGTTGCCCCTCGGGGTGGCCATAACTGCACGGGGATGGCCGGAGTTCTTGGTGACGGCCGCCATCTGTGCTCTAGTGCTGGCCAGACACCAGGGCAACATCCGCCGGCTGGCTGCCGGTCGGGAACAGGGATGGGGACGTTGATCCCTCTGGACGAGGCCCAGGATTACGTCCTGAGGCGATGCGAGGGTCCAGCGTCGGTGGTGGTGCCGCTGGCTGAGGCTCGGGGACTGGTGCTGGCCGAGTCGGTGGATGCCTCCGAGCATGTGCCGCCGTTCGCAAACACGGCTATGGACGGGTTCGCCCTGCGGGCAGCTGACACCGTCGGGGCCCCGGTGACCCTCGACCTGGTTGGCACCGTTTCCGCCGGAGTGGATCCGGTGGCCATCGGCGTCGAAGTTGGGCCGGGTGACGCGGTGCGGATTATGACCGGTGCGCCGATGCCGCCGGGTGCCGATGCTGTGGTGATGGTCG
>JASLKB010000067.1 GCA_030747775.1 Acidimicrobiales bacterium
ATCGGGCGGCATCGGGTTGGCTTCGTCGGCAAACTTGAACCCCGATCGCACTGCCCCATCGATGTTCGAACCGGTCCACGGCTCGGCCCCCGACATCGCTGGCAAGGGTGTCGCCAATCCCAAGGCCGCCATTCTGTCCGGCGCCATGATGCTCGACTTCTTGGGCGAGACCGATGCTGCGGCCCGAGTCGAGGCGGCGTGCGCCGACCCGTCAGCCGATGTCGAGGGCACCGTGGCCATTGGCGACGCCATCGCCGGCCTATTGGCGTGAGACCGAACTCCGAAACCGAACTCTGAGAAGGGAAGAATTCGACATGCCGATCGAGAAGTCGTCCAAGATCTGGATGAACGGTGAACTCGTGGACTGGGACGATGCCACCATCCATGTGCTCACTCATACCCTGCACTACGGCAACGGGGTGTTCGAAGGCATCCGTGCTTACGAGACCGACCGGGGGCCAGCCGTGTTCCGCCTGCGCGAGCACATCGAGCGTCTATTTCGGTCGGCCAAGATCCTCTTTCTCGACATTCCGTACGACGTCGACGATCTGGTCGCCGCCACTCTGGACACCGTGCGGGTCAACGGACACCAGTCGTGCTATATCCGGCCGTTGGTCTACCTCGGTTACGGCGAGATGGGCCTCAACCCACTGTCGTGCAGCGTCGACGTTTCCATCGCCACCTGGCCGTGGGGGACCTACCTCGGCGATGAGGGCCTGGCCAATGGTGTGGACATGATGATCTCCTCGTGGCAGCGACACGACCCGAACGCCATGCCTCCAGCCGCCAAGGGCTGTGGCCACTACATCAACTCTCAGATGGCCAAAGTCCAGGCGGTCAAGGCTGGTTACGACGAGGCCATCTTGCTGTCGCCTCAGGGATACGTGTCCGAGTGCACTGGCGAAAACCTGTTCGTGGTCCGCGATGGAGCGATCGTTACACCCCCGTCTAGCGCCGGAGCGCTCGAAGGCATCACCCAAAGTTCGGTGCGCCGTATCGCTGAGGACCTCGGGGTCTCGTATGTGCAGGGCAACATCTTGCGCAGCGACCTGTATACGGCCGACGAGGCGTTCCTATCGGGTACCGCTGCTGAGGTGGTGCCGATCCGGTCAGTCGACGATCGGGTCATCGGTGCGCCGGGACCGGTCACCAGTCGCATCCAGGACGTCTACTTCCAGGCCGTTCGTGGGGAGCGTCCCGAATACGCGGAGTGGAACGAGCATGTCGGCGACTAAGTCTGGCGCGCTGCCGGAAACGGTCGAGATATACGACACCACGCTGCGCGATGGCGCTCAACTAGAAGGCATCTCGCTGACCGTCGACGACAAGTTGCGCATCGCTGAACAGTTGGATCGTCTCGGTGTGCACTACATCGAGGGCGGGTGGCCGGGCGCCAACCCAAAAGACGTCGAGTTCTTCCAGCGGGCGGCAACCGAGCTGGACCTTACTCATTCGAAGCTGGTGGCCTTCGGTTCGACTCGCCGGGTCGGCGGGAACGCCGCTGATGACGTCACGCTGGGCAACCTGCTTGATGCCGGCACCGATGTGGTGTGCATCGTGGGCAAGTGCTCGGCGTACCACGTCACTGAGGCGCTTCGGACCGGCACGGATGAGGGCGTGGCCATGGTGGCCGACTCGGTCCGGTTCCTGAAGTCCCGCGGACGGACCGTGTTTTTCGACGCCGAGCACTTCTTCGACGGCTACGCCGACGACCCGGAGTTCTCGCTGCGCGTTCTGACCGGTGCTGCTGAGGCGGGTGCCGACTGCCTAGTCCTGTGCGACACCAACGGAGGTTCACTTCCCGGCCGGATCGAGTCCATGGTGCGTGAGGTGGTGGCCGCTGTGGACTGTGCTGTCGGCGTGCACCTCCATAACGACACTGGTTGCGGTGTGGCCAATGCCCTGGCTGGAGTCGCCGCGGGGGCAACCCACGTGCAGGGCACTATTAACGGATACGGCGAGCGGGTCGGCAACTGCGACCTCGTGCCGATCATCGCCAACCTGACCTTGAAGATGGGGGTAGCGACCCTTCCCGAGGGTCGCCTCGCTGAACTCACTCCCGTGGCCCACCATGTGGCTGAACTGGTCAACTTCGCCGCCGACCCCCAGCAGCCCTACGTGGGGGCCACGGCGTTCGCACACAAGGCAGGGCTGCACACCAGTGCCATCGCCCGTCGTCGTGACGCCTACGAGCATGTGGATCCAGAGTTGGTGGGCAACGGCACCCGCTTCCTGGTCTCGGAGATGTCGGGTCGCTCCACCATTGAGTTGAAGGCCACGCAGCTGGGCATCGAGTTGGACGGCGACACCTTGGGTGAGATCGTCGAGACCCTCAAGGAGTTGGAGTACGCCGGCTACCACTTCGAGGCCGCCGACGCATCCCTCGAACTGCTCATGCGAGCCGCTGCTGGTTGGCACCACGACTACTTCGAGTTGGAATCGTTTTCGGTCGACGTCGGCCACCGGTCAGGCAGCGGGAGCCGGGCCTGGAACGAGGTGGCGGTGGAAGTTGAGACTCAGGCCACCGTGAAGCTCCAGGTCGAGGGTGAGCGTGTCGTGGCCATTGGCGAGGGCAACGGGCCGGTCAACGCCCTCGACGCAGCACTCCGGTCCGCACTGGATGGCCGGCACCCGCAACTGGACCGCCTGCACCTGACCGACTTCAAGGTCCGCGTGTTGGAGACCCGTGAGGGGACAGCGGCCATCACCCGGGTGCTCATTGACACCACGAACGGTGAACGCACCTGGACGACCATCGGCGTTTCGGAGAACATCATCGAGGCCTCGTGGCAGGCGCTCGTGGACTCGCTGGTCTACGGCCTGCTCCACACATCGGCCTGAGGCCGAATCAGATGGGGGAGGCCATGACTCCGCCGCGTTCGAGGATCCTGCTGGCCGAGGTGGTTGGGACGGCGTTCTTGCTGGCTGGCGTGGTTGGTTCGGGGATCATGGCCACTCGGCTAAGCCCGAATGACGTCGGGCTCCAACTGCTGCAAAACGCATTAGCCACCGCTGGCGTGCTGGTGGCCATTATCTCGATCTTCGGGACCATCTCGGCAGACTTCAACCCGGCGGTGACCCTCGGAGCCTGGGCTCTCGGCCACCGGGCGGGACGCGACGTGGTGCCTATGGTCGTTGCTCAGGTGGTCGGCGCGGTCGTCGGCACGGTGATGGCCAACCTCATGTTCGATCTGGATGCCGTGTCGTGGTCGACGACCGAACGGGCCGGTGGCCACATTTGGCTGGCTGAGGTGTTAGCCACTGTGGGCCTGCTGTTGGTGGTATTCGCCCTGGTCAGAACGGCCCGCAAGGCGCACATTCCCTACGTGGTGGCCGCCTATATCGGAGCGGCCTACTACTTCACTTCGTCGACCAGCTTTGCCAACCCTGCAGTCACCGTGGGTCGGGCCTTCAGCGACACCTTTGCCGGGATCGAGCCGTCGTGCGCTCCGATGTTCATCGTGATGCAACTCGTCGGCGTTGGGGTGGCCAGCGCCCTTTTGCGTGCGCTGTTCCCGACGAGTGCACTCACCGACTGAGTGATTGGGAGGCGGTTCTGTGGTGACCAGGTATCGGATCCAACCCGTGACCCGCCGATCGCGTGCGGCGATGGAGGGGCGGGACCGGTCGACTGACGTGGCGGCCGCGGAGGGCGCGCCGATGGCCTCCTTCGACTGGCTGTTGATGCTCACCGCGGCTGGCATCTGGGGTTCGTCGTTCTTGTTCATGGATGTAGCCCTGCGTGTCGAGCACCCAGGGCTGGTGGCCTGGCTGCGTCCCGGCCTGGGACTGTGCTTTCTCGCCGTGGTACCCGGAGCGTGGCGTTCCGTGGAACGCTCCGACCTTCCGACTATCGGGTTGCTGGGGTTGCTCTGGATGGCCATCCCGTTGTCGATGTTCCCATTGGCTCAGACGTGGATCGACTCATCGGTCGCGGGGATGATGAACAGCGGAATGCCAGTCATGACCCTGGTGGCCGGTGCGGCCTTCTTCGGTGTCGGGACTCATCGACTCCAAGTGGTTGGGGTGGTGATTGGGATCCTGGGCATTGTCATGGTTGGGATTCCGACTGCGACCGGTGGTGCCGATGGACGTGTAGCGACCGGAGCCCTCGGCGTGCTTCTAGTGGTGGTGGCCATCTCCTGTTATGGCCTGGCCGCCAACATCGCCGGACCGTTGCAGCGGCGCTATGGATCCCCAGCCGTGCTGGTGCGAGTCCTTGTGGTGGCAACCGTGGCCACCATGCCGTGGGGCCTGGTTGGGCTAGCCAACTCGGATTTCGCGTGGTCGGCCGTCGGCTCGAATCTGGCGGTGGGGCTAGGGGGCACCGGGGTTGCCTATGTGGCGGCTGCCACCCTCATTGGCCGGGTGGGTCCGGTCCGGATGTCAGCGGTGACCTACGTAGTGCCGGTGGTGGCCGCAGTCCTAGGGGTTTTCGTCCTCGACGAGTCATTGGGTATCTGGGAGCTTGGTGGATTACTCACCCTCATGGCTGGTGCATGGATGACGACCCGGACGGGACCCCAAAGCGTCGGATCGCTCTCCGACTGACCGGTCAGATTCTCGTGTTGGAACGGCGTCGGCTAGTGCCTGGGCCGCTGTAGTAGGCGCCGTAGCCGGGCTCTTCGGGATAGTCGAGGTCCGGTGGATTGGCGGTAGCTGATCGCCACCAGTTCAGGAGGCGATCCTCTTGGCCGTAGTCGAACGGATCCTCCAGTGCGTTCTCCTGGATGCCACCCGGCTCCAACGGGTTGTCCGCTAGCCAGCGGGCGGCGATCCCGACCGCCTCGCGTGCAGGGACCAGGTCCCGGTAGCCGAGTAGGGAGCGGGTGGCCGACAGGTCGAGGATCCGGTGGCCGGGTTCCACCTGCATCATGAGGGGCCGGGCCGGTAGGGCGAGGCCAGTGGGCATGCCGACAACCTCCATCTCGTGACCCAGTTTGGAACAGATCAGAGCGATGCGCTGGGCGATGGTGAGGGATTCCTCGTCGCCCACGTTGAAGCACAGGCCGCCGGCCGCTGGGGTATCTACTGCGCATAGCACCACGTGGGCAGCGTTTTCGCTGTAGACACGGGTCTCGGCCATCAGGCCGGCTTCGGGCACGATGATGGACGGTCGCTGATCCAATATCCGGCGCACGATGCTCCAGTCAAGGGGGGCGATCTGCCGCGGTCCGTAGATGAACGGGTAGCGCAGGTGGATGGCGTCGGGCTGCTGTTCGAACAGTAGGTCCTCTGTGCGGGCCACTCGATAGCTCTTGCCGTCGTCGTCCTCCCCCGAGCGGGGGGCGTCTTCGCCGGTGGGTACCGGCAGGCCCACGGGATCGAATCGGGTGGGGTCGAAGTAGCCGCGGTAGGACGGGGCGCCACCCACTGAAATGAACCGTCCGCAGCGCCCGGCCAGCACCTCGGCGATCGTCCGCAAGCGTCCGTAGCAGGCGACCACGACGTCGAATGTCCGGTCCCCGAGGGCGGTCATCACACCTTCCTTGGAGAACGGATCGCCGTGGATGTGCTCCACGTGGGCCACCTCGTCGAGTTCGTGTCGGCCTGTATGGAACAGGGTCACCCGGTGGCCACGGACTTCTAGGCCGTGGACGATAGACGGGCCGGTGGGACCGGTGCCCCCGATTACGAGCGCGGTGGGCCGGTCAGTCGGGCAAACCATGGAATGAACTCTAGGGGACGCTTGCTTCGGCGAAATAGGACTTCCCAGGGACTACGGTCGACCTGATGGCCACCGATCATGGATTTTTGGCCTCGCGGGGGCGAGTGCACCGTCACCGTGATGTCCAGGGGGGCGCGGCCCGTGCCGCAGTGTTCGGAGTGAGCGACGGGCTGGTGTCCAATGTGGCTCTGATCTTGGGAATCGCCGGGGCTAGCACCGATCCGGCGTTCGTGCGGCTGGCCGGCGTATCGGGCCTACTGGCCGGAGCGGTGTCGATGGCGGCGGGGGAGTATGTGTCACTGAGGGCCCAGGCTGAACTGGTGGAACGCGAGTTGGAGATCGAGCGGATCTCTATCGCTGAGAACCCTGAGGCTGAGACAGCCGAGCTGGCCGCTATCTACGTCGAACGTGGGCTGGACCTGGAGCAGGCGCGGGTGGTGGCCGCCGAGATCATGTCGGACCCCGACGTGGCCCTAGACGTGCACGCCCGAGAGGAACTGGGTGTGGATCCGAACCAGCTGGGGAGTCCGCTGGCTGCCGCCATGGCCAGCTTCTGGGCCTTCGCCCTCGGGGCATTCGTGCCGCTGGTGCCCTGGCTGGTCGGATCCGGTTCTGGTGCAGTGTGGGCGTCGGCTGTCCTAGGCGTCGGTGCGGCGACCACTGTCGGTGGCCTGTTGGCCAGGCTCACCGAACGTTCCGTGGTACGCACTGTGGTCCGTCAGATTCTGGTGGCTGGTGGGGCGTGTCTCGCCACCTATCTCATCGGCGGACTCCTGGGGGCGTCGGTTGCCTGAACTCGGCCCCGATCAAGTTCGGTGGAGTAGGGGTCGGAGGGCATCTACGAGGATTCGGTGGCCTTCGCCGTTGGGATGGATGCCGTCGTCGTGGAGTGCCGGGTGGAGCAACCCGTCGGCTCCCGAGAAGTGCTCGGTGTGGTCGATGAACTCGAGTTCTCGTTCGTTGCAGATCCGCGACAAGGCCTCGTTGAGCGGGGCGACCAGCGGCTGGTAGCGGTCCGTTCGGGGGAGCACCGACTGGACGATAATTCTGGTGTCGGGTGCCACCTCATTGGTGTGATCCAGTATGTGAGCCATATTGCGGACCGTTTGGGCATGGGGCACGTTGATGAACAGATCGTTGGTCCCAATCATGAGCACCACTGTGGCTGGTGGGCCGTCCAGTGACTCGTCGAGGCGCTCCAGTACGTCGGCCGTGGTGTCCCATCCGATACCCCGATTCCGGGCACCGAGGTCGGAGAAAGCGGCCTCCCAGTCCCCATCGAAGGTGATGCTGTCGCCGAGGAACACCGTTTCGCCGGGCAGGATCGGATTAGATCGGTGGATGGACCGGACCCGAGCCCGGAGGTTGGCCTCCCGGGCCCGGCTTACCCGTCGGGAGCCAAGGTGGGCGTCGAACGCCAGCCAGGCAATCCCAAGTATCCCCAGTGTCAGGATCCGTCGGGCCACTCGGCCGTCGCGCGACTTGCCCTCGCGGCGAGTGGTTTGGTCGGTCATCGGTCGCCGAAGGAGGGTTTGCGCGACTCCTCAAAGGCGGTGATGCCTTCCACGAGGTCGGCGCTGTGAAAGCAGGCGTCGGCGAGGGCGGTGGCGTCAGGCCGGCCGGCAAGAGCTGCCCGGGCGGCCCGGAGGGTCATCGGCGCCAGAGAGGCGATTGTCGCACAGCGGTCGGCCACCAGGTTGTCCAGCTGGTCGACGGCCACCACATGGTGGACGAGTCCGATCCTCAGGGCCTCGTCGGCATAGAACCGGCGGGCGGTGAGCAGCAGGTCGGTGGCCGCAGCGCGACCGATGGTTACCACGAGGCGGTTGATGGCGTCTATCGGGTAGCCGACTCCGAGACGCGCGGGCGGGACAGAGAAGAGGGTGTCGTTGGCTGCGTAGCGCAGGTCGGTGGCCAGTGCGATGCCTAGGCCGCCGCCCATGCATGCGCCCCTAATAGCCGCGATCACGGGTACCCGACAGGATGCCAGTGCTTCGGTGGCCCGGCATTCCAACTCGTCGTAGTGGACGTGGGCATTACCCAACCGTTGGGCTCGGAACTCGGTGATGTCCGACCCCGCGCCGAAGGTGGTTCCCTCGCCACGAACCACTAGCACCCGGACGTCTGGGTCATCGTTGACCTCGGCAATCAGGGCGGGAACCGCTGCATACATGGCCACACCCATGGCATTACGTCGCGACGGGTTGTCCAGCACGAGGCTGGCCACTCCGTCGTCGGCCGTCGTTGCCCGTTCGAGGCGGACCTGACCCGTCGATGTCACGGAGACCCAGACGAGTCGGAGTGCACGTCAGAGTTCGCTGCTTCTACGTAGATGGGGTGGGCGGTCGGCACCGCAGCACGAATTAACCGCTCCACCTCGTCAATTGTGCTGGCTACGCCAGCGGAATCGAGGTCCGGATCGAAGGTCACCCGTGCACCGACCAGGATCTCGTCGGGCCCTAAGTGCTGGGTACGTAGGTGCACGAGGGATTCCACGCCCGGCGTCGCCTCGATGGCGCCACTGATGGCGGCCCGGTCCTCGGCGTCTGCTGACTCGCCGATGAGCAGGCTCTGCATCTCGCGGGCCAGTACGACGGCGATGGCCCCGAGCAGTATGCCGATGGCGATAGTGCCCACGCCGTCCCATCGGGGCTCGCCCGTGGTCGCTGACAGACCGATGGCGGCCAGAGCGATGACCAGACCGAGGAGTGCGCCGGCGTCCTCCAGGAGGACCACGGGAAGTTCGGGATTGCGGGACCGCTTAATGAACGACCACCAGGACAGGTCTCCCCGGTGGGGTCGGGCCTCGATCACCGCAGTGCGCATTGACCACGACTCCAGGGCGATACCGGTCGCGAGAATGCCCACCGCCACCCAGATGGCATCCATCTCGTGTGGATGTCGGACCTTCTCGATCCCCTCGTGGATGGCAAATGCTGCGCCGACGGTGAACAGCACCAGTGCGACAATGAACGACCAGAAGTATCGCTCCCGTCCGTGGCCAAATGGGTGGGCCTCAGTAGGGGCCCGGCGAGAGCGCCGGCCACCCAGAAGCAGTAGGGCCTGGTTGGACATGTCGGCCACCGAGTGGATGGCTTCGGCCAGCATGGCTGATGACCGGGTAAGGGCGAACCCTACGAGCTTGGCCACCGCGAGCCCGGCGTTCGCGATCAGCGCGGCGACCACTGCCCGGGTGCCTCCGGATGCCGACATCGGGTTCTCCTGCTTCTCTCGTATCCCCGGCCACGACGCTGACCGGTCCCGCGGGTGGTCCCACAGGGCCGACAGGCCCGGATCGGGCTGTCGGGAAACCTGAGCGTAGTGTCGGGCCTCATGACGACCGTCTTTGCCAGCCCCGATGACCTCGCCCCGGCTGTAGGTACCCACTTGGGCCACAGTGATTGGGTCGAGATCAACCAGTCGCGTATCGACCAGTTCGCCGAATCCACCGGCGACCACCAGTGGATCCACGTTGACCCGGAGCGGGCGGCTGCCGGACCGTTCGGCTCCACCATCGCCCACGGATACCTGACCCTGTCCATGACCAATCAGTTTCTGCCCGAGATCGTGCAGGTGGAGGGGATCTCCATGGGAGTCAATTACGGGGTCGACCGGGTGCGTTTCCCGGCGCCGGTTGTTGTCGGTTCACGAGTTCGTGGTGGAGCGGAACTGGTCCAGGTCGACGAGGTATCTGGTGGGGTGCAGACCGTTATTCGGATCACCGTTGAGATCGAGGGGTCGGACCGACCGGCATGCGTGGTCGACAGTGTCAGCCGGTTTCTGCGCTGACCCGGTCTCAGGAGTTGCCGTAGGGGTCACGGCGAGCAGCGGGAGCACCACCGATAGCATCCCATCGTGGCTAAGCGGAAGCGTCGTCAAGCATCTCTAGCGCCGCGGTCCGAGCCGCCCGTCCGCCCCGGGTTGTTGAGTCCCACACGTACCGTGCCGGGTTCCATCGTCCGACCGCCTTACGCCGAGACCGGTGACCCGGGACCGTCCACGTCATCGAGTGTCCGGACGCCCGATGAGGTGAAGCGAATGCGGCGTGCCGGCGCGGCGGCCGCTGAGATCCTGCTGGAAGTTGGTCCCCACGTGGTTCCTGGCGTCACCACTGACCGGCTGGACGAGGTGGTTCATCAGGCCACCATCGACAGGGGTGGCTACCCCAGCCCCCTGAACTATCGGGGCTATCCGAAGTCGGTGTGCACTTCGGTCAACGAGGTGATCTGCCACGGCATTCCCGACAGTCGGCCGTTGGCCGACGGAGACATCGTCAACGTGGACGTCACGATCTTCCTGGACGGGGTGCATGGGGACTCTTCGGTCACCCTGGCCGTGGGGGAGGTGTCGGACACTGATCGTCGCTTGGTGATCGAGACCCGACTGGCTATGGATGAGGGGATTTCCGCGGCCGGACCGGGCCAACCAGTGCACGCCATCGGACGAGCGATCGAGCGGCACGCTCGGAAGCACGGACTCGGGGTGGTCCGGGAGTTCATCGGCCACGGCATCGGGACCGAGTTCCACAGTGGTCTGCAGATTCCGCATTACTACGACGCCCGGGCGTCAACCACCCTCGTCCCAGGCATGACGTTCACCATTGAACCGATGCTGACCCTGGGCGACCCGGCCTGTGGGATGTGGAACGACAACTGGACGGCCGTCACCCTTGATGGTCGCCGGACCGCCCAGTTCGAGCACACGGTGTTGGTGACCGACGAAGGGATTGAGTTACTGACGGTGACGGCCGACGGGACGGTTCCTGCCGACGTCTTCGCCCTGGCCCCCGCTAGTACTTCCTAACCCTGAGGTTCCGGGAAGCATGTCTTTTTTGGAACCGGACCGGCCGTGGGAACAGGTCAGTCGCGCCAGACGGCGGTGTCTTTCTTGGCTAATGCCACCCAGGTGTTGCCTGGGCTGAGCCGGATCTCGGTCCCGTCAGCGGTGAAGGTCGCCGGCTGGTCGGCGTCGGGCCGGTGCCACTGTCCTCGAATGACGTGGCCGTCGGTGAATACCCAGGCGTCGCCAGTTCCAACTGTGACCGCCTCCGGGGACCGGAGGTCTGCCAGTGACCGGCCGTAGCGGATGAACTGGACAACCACGTTGGTCGGCGCCACCCGGACGCCATCGGCGTCGGAGTGGGCGCGTTCACCATGGGTCCGCATCCATCCGGTGCCATTCCACGTGTAGTCAACCTCGGTGAGGCCGAAGTCGACGGCTACCCCACTAGCTGGTTCGGCCGAGCCGTGAAGTCCCTGCCCTGGGTAGCGGTAGACGAAGGGGGCCGGTGGGACGGCCGTTCGATTCGTGTGGTGTGCCCAGAGGCGGTCGGTAGCAGTGAACAGGTTGTGGGGGGCCCGGCGCTTCGGGTCCCGCCAATAGTCCTCCTTATGGGCGTCGAAGCCCGCATCCACCAGTGGAGAGTCCCCTAACTGGCTCTTCGTGCCCCGGTTGGCCCCCGAGTATGCGAACAGCGGACGGTCGAAGCCCTGAAGGAGGGGCGGGTCCGAGGTTCGTGCCGAGCGGACCGGACCGACAACGTCGACCGACGTGGACTGGAATACGGCGACTAGTCGGGTCACGCCACCTTCCACTAGTTCCTCGTAGACCACGTCGGCCTGGTTGAGACCGGCCTGAGGGTGGGCTCGGGTCACGTTGTCGATCTTGACGGCCAGCGCTGGGCGTGCAGCGTCTGTGCCCTGGGCCCCGGTCCACAGACGGGTTATCGCCATGCGTTCGAAGGCGACGATCTCTGCCTCCAGTCCGGTGATGGTGGTCTCGGCCTTGGCGATCAATGCGCGGGTCGCTGCGATATCGGCGTCAATGGCCGGCTGAGAGTCGATGAGCCTGTCCCTGTCCTGCTGGGAGCCGTTCCGGCGGTCCTTCGCCTGGGCGATTAGGGCCCGAAGGGCGGCTATCTCCTTGGCGGTGACCCGCATCTCGGCATCCACCAGTTCGATTCGACGCTGAGCCTCTCGGATCACCGAGTCGTAGAGCATTCGATGTCGGACGCCCTCCAGCGCGGTGGACGTGAGCTGGGCTGATTGGGTGAGGACGTCGTTCATCCGCTCGTCGTTACTGACGTAGGCGTCGACGGCCATTGTGCGGTGTAGCGCCGTCGGCGCCTCCCTCGAGGCCAGAACTTCCACAAACCGGTCGGCGGTCAGCTCGATGCGAATGGGAAGGAGTCGTAACTCTCGGTCTTCTAGGCCGATGAGTCCGTCGGTGTCGGCCACCTCCCGGTCGAGGTCGGCCAGGCGGCGCTGCATCTCGGCGATGTGGTCACGACGTCCAGCGATGATGGATCGCTGGTCAGCAATGTTCTCGCGGAGAGCCGTGATCTCGGTGTCGTAGGGGCCGGCGACGGCCACCAGGGTTCCGATAGCACCCAAGGCCGTCATGGCGCCG
>JASLKB010000068.1 GCA_030747775.1 Acidimicrobiales bacterium
CTCTGGCCGTAGTTGGACCCGATGACCGCCAGGTCCTCACCGACGGGGATGCCGAGCAGGGGCATGGTCCGGGGTCTCCCGGTCTTCGCGCCAGTGGTGGTCAGCATCATCACGGGTAGCCCAGCCAGAATGCTGGGGACCGTCAGCCGTCCCCCAGTGGCCTTAAACAGAGCCTTGTCAGGCAAATGGAGGGTCTTGGAGAAGTACCAGGCCCCGAACCGGGTTGATGCGACCTTCTGTACCGTTCGTTGCAGGACGTTGGCTGACCTCAATTCGAAGCCCAACTTGCCTAGTGCACCCATGGCTCAACCTCCCGACATGAAATATCAGACTCAGGCCACCACCCAGACCGTAGGTGCTGGACGACTCTTCGGGTGTATGCGGGCCTCGGGTCGGCTTCTGGGTTCCGCCCCCGTTGCGCTGATTCGCCTTCGCTGCCAGGCCGCCCCAACGCACGTCCACCTGTACCCTGACCGGCGGTGGTAGACCGGTTTTCACGCCAGATTTCGATCCACCGACGGGTCGCTAGCTCATCGGGTAGAGCAGGGGACTTTTAATCCCAAGGTGCCGGGTTCGAGCCCCGGGCGACCCACGATCTACTGACCCTGGCCCCTACTCGCCGATGTCCTCGTTCCACAGGTCCGGGTGTTCAGCGATAAAGGTGGCCATGAGTTCCACACACACGGTGTCATCCAAAACTTCGACAACAACACCGTGGTCCGTGAGGAGGTGCTCAGGGCCCCGAAACGCACGGTTCTCTCCAACCACCACCCTCGGTATGCCATAGAGCAGCGCGGCACCTGTACACATGGCGCACGGCGAAAGCGTCGAATACAGCACCGACTGTCGGTAGTCGGCTGCCGTGAGTCGGCCAGCGTCCTCCAGCGCCGCCATCTCGGCATGGAGCACCACCGACCCCCGCTGTACCCGCTGGTTGTGGCCACGCCCGACGACCTTCCCGTCGATTACCAGGACCGAACCGATTGGTACGCCACCTTCTGCCAGCCCGAGGCGCGCCTCACCAATAGCTGCCTGAAAGAAGGAATCGGTCATGCTGTCAGCCTTCCCGTAGGACGAGGGTGCACGGATCCACCCCGCGCATGGCTAGTACCCGCTCGACCGCCTCGTCCAGCCACCGTTCGTCCAGCGATCCATCGTCCAAGGCGGCCACGAGACTCCACGCCGCAGGCACCACGTTGGCCAGGCCGCCAATCATCAACAGATCGGCGCCGGCGATAAGCGCCAGTCGTGCCGCGGTGGCCACGTCGACCAGATCGGCGACCGCCCCCATGGCCAGGTCGTCGGTGACCACCACCCCGTCGAAGCCCAGGTCGTCTCGTAGCAGGCCGGTGACGGCGGCAGGGGACAGGGTGGCCGGCACTCCACCGGTCAAGCCTGGCACCGCCAGGTGGCCCACCATGACCGCGGCTCCGTCGGGAGTCAGGACGAACGGGAGTAGGTCGACCTCCCACAGTTCGTCGAGCGGCGGCGTGGTGGCCAACTCGTCGTGACTATCGGCGTTGGCCCGCCCATGGCCGGGAAAGTGCTTGACCACCGGCACCAAGCCGCCAGCCATCAGGCCCTCGACAAAGGCAATGCCGTGGGTGGACACCACCTCGGGATCGTCAGAGAACGAGCGGTCGCCGATCCCCGGCGAACCGCCCACGTCGAGCACCGGCGCCAAAACCACCGTGACCCCCAACTCGGCCAACGCCTCTGCCCGCTCAGTAGCCATGGCCCGTACCACGTCGACCGGTAGGGCGGCCATCTCTGCAGCTGACGGCATCGACCCCAACATGGCCTGGAACCTCTGGACCCGGCCTCCCTCCTCGTCTACGGCCACCATCACCGGCCCGGTAGCTGATACGTCCTGCACGGCAGCCACCGCCATCGGGAAGCCGTCCCCTACCGCACCAACCACGACCACGCCGGCCACCAGGCCACGGCTGGCTAGATCGGCCACCACCGGGAGTTCCGCCTGGGTGGCCAGAGGCAGCAGGACCTGCCCGACCCGGAGCCCCACCGGGAGGTCGGCCACGCACTCGGCCGCCGACGGGCCGGGAGTAAGGGTCGACGTGGTGGCCAACGTGGTGGACGTGGACGTGGACGTGGTGGTCGTGGACGTGGTGGTGGACATGGTGGTCGTCCAGGCGACCGTGGTGGCCAGATCTGAGACGGTGGTCGTCGGTCGAGTGGTCGGGACGGGCACAGTGGTCGTCGAGGGCATCGAAACCCGTTCGGCACTGCCACACGCCGCGGCCACGAACGTGAGGAGGAATATGACGGCCAGCACTCTGTCGCCCGTAGCCGGGAGGCGACCGGGGGATCCAAACATCCGCATGGGATCAGTGGACCACAGAACGTCCACCCATGCTGGTCGCCTACCGAACCCGATACCAACCGGCCCCTAGCCTGCAGGCATGCGGACGATGCTGGTCATGCTCCTGACTGTGGTGACCATTATCGGCGTACTCGTCATCGGCCTGGGCGGAGGTCCCGTCGACGAGTCGGTCGTCATTCCAGCAACCCCGACCACGCAAGCGCCGACCGCCTCCGCTCCGGGGCCGACCACCGTCGCCGAGTACGAAGACGACACCTCCGCCGAGGGCGTCCTCGTCGCCGTAACCACCACGAACGCCACAGTCACCGAAACCATGGCGCCCGAACCTCTGGGCACCCTGACCCCCATCGAAGGCCTTGGCGTCCCGACACTGGACGCCTCCTCTTCGGTCAGCACCGTCGGCATCGACCGCGTCATGTTCGGCATGACACTCCACGACGCGCAGGTGGCCGCCGGTAGCCAGTTCACCCCCATCACCCCGGTGGGCCATTGTTTCCTCGTCGTCCCCGAAGCCGGACAAGCCGGACTGACCTTCTGGGTGGTTTCCGGCACCGTCGAACGGGTCGACGTCGACACCCGCACGATTACTACCCGGTCAGGGGCCGGCATTGGTGACACCGAGGACCGCATCCAGGAACTGTTCGGCGAACGCATCTACACCACGACACTCCCCGACGGATCGGGGAACCTGCTGGCCTACGTCCCCAAGGACGTTGCTGACGCCACCTACCGGGTGATGTTCGTGTCCAACGGGCTCCAGATCACTCGGATGTGGGCCGGTCGCCTCCCGTGGGCTGAGGAACTGGGCGGCTGCCCCGGCTGACCGAAGTTCGGGGTCCGTGGGCCGGTCAGTATCCCTCGGGCAGGTCGTGGACGTACTCGCCGCAGCTGACGAACACCGCTCCGTATCCGATCCGCTCGCCGACCCCGGAGTCCAGATCGAGGCCCCGCATCCACTCAATGGCCCCCGCGCTGATCGTCCCGTCGTGGACGAATACCTGCAACGGCGCATCCAGCGACGCCTCGTAGCGGACCGAGCCTCCGATGGTTAGGCCCACGTAGGGCTGGCCCAGGAACCCCTGGATGAGGGCCTCGACGGGCTGGCCGCTGTCAGGATGGCGACCGACACCGATGGCCGCAACGTCGCCGGGCCCCGGCGAGTAGCAGGTGAACTCCATGTCGAACGACTGGTCACCGACCTGGACCCACCCGTTGGTCACCATCTGAGGGATCGTCGTGGCCGACGCCACCACCTCGGACCCGTCCGCCATCGACCCGGTGGCCATTGGCGGGCCGTCCACCGGCCCATCACCACCACACGACACCCCAACTAGAAGCACCGCGAAAAGGACGGCCGGGATTGGTCCCCTCACAGAGTCGCCTCCTTTCTGGGGGCTAGGAGTTCAACAATCCGGTCGTCATGGCAGCGGGCCTCCACCCCGACGGGCACTGGACCAGCTAGTACCACGCCCCCGGTGTCCTCGACCACCACAACCACCTCGGTCGTCCGCTGGAACGCCACGACCTCGGCAGTGCCCCACCTTGCATCCACCCGATTCAGGGCTTCGGTCAGGGCCGCCGGCACCACGGAACCAACGTCGGGTCGGACCCCGGCACCAAACCATTGACCGATCTCCTCCCACGACCCCGGGCGCTTCTCGGCAGACAGCCGCAGACCGGCCGCCCGGAGGCGACGCACCAAGTCCCGGCCCCGGACCGGCTCGGCACCCAGGGCCAGCGCCCGTTGGCGCACGTCAGTCGAGACGTCGTAGTGGTCACCCTGGAAGGCCATGCGTCGAAGCCCTAGGCGCCGGGCGAACGCGTGTAACTCGTCGACGCTGTCGTCGCTCACCAGGTGAGCCCATCGGGCACCCCTCCAGGGCCACAGGGCCTCATCGACCAGCACGGCCATACCGACGATGTTGCCCGACCCGCGCCCTCGCCGCCAGAGGCCCGCCTTCAAAAACCCCGCACCACGAACTGGTAACGACTCCACACTCGGCCCCGGGGGGTGGGAGACTCGCCGTATGGCACGCAGTTCCCGACGTGACGACCTCGAGGCGGTGACCCTGCGCATCCCCGCGTCCCTTCCGGTCGGCGACCTTCCCCGGGTCGGGTTGGCCTCCCTGCTTCGGATACACCGGATCAAGCCCTCTGAGATCGGCAATCTGGCCTCCTCCGTGCAAGAGATGGCCACCGAGATAGCCACCGCCGGTTCCGACGTGGTGATCGACTACTGGGTGTCCGACACCGAGGTGGCAATCGACGTCACCGGCGACGGCCGCACCCTGCGGATCAGCGCGCCCCGTTCCTGAGTCGAGGGCCCGTAGCCGCCCGACGCACCACGGTCCACATAGCCTCACCTACCGTCGAGGTGACGGCCCGCCACCCGGACCCGGTGGCTGCCTCCAGTGAAGCCACCACCGCCTCGCAGGACAGGTGGATCGGCGTCTCCGGGCCACGACTGTTCACCCACACCACGCAGCCGTCGTCGGCCAGGCAGCGATCCACCTCGGCGGCGAACAGGAACATGTTCTGCAGGATTAGTACGTCGAGCACCCCGTCAGCCAGCGGCAGGGACGACCCGTCGGTACACACCAGCGGGGGCGCCCCGTCCACGGCGTTGCTGAGCATCCCCCACGACAGGTCTGCGGCCACGAAGCGATCGAACCGCCCCACCAGGTCCCGAGCCGAAATGCAGGTCCCAGCCCCCAGTTCCAGCACCGTCCCTCCGGCCACGGCGCCCCGTTCCAGGGCGTCCAGTAACGGCGCGTTGCGGGTCGGATGGTCCCGGGTGGCCGTCCACTCCGGAGCCAGCGAGTCGAAGAGGGTCCGTACCTCACCGACCAGTGAGTCGTCCCAGGTTCCGTCTCCAGCCACCAGTTCGGTGACCTCGCGCATCCGGTGGTTCACCACCGTGCCCCGGGTTCCCTCGTCAACCCCGTCGATGCCCGGCAGTTCCTCGATCATCGCCACGGGTGGATCTCCGAGCCCATCGATCCCAGCTCAGCGACCGGTAGAACCGAAGCCGCCCTCACCCCGTTCGGACGACGGGAGTTCGTCGACTTCGGCGAACCGGCACTCCTCGACCCGCTGGATCACCAGTTGGGCGATGCGCTCGCCACGAACCACCTCAAATGGCTCGGTCGGGTCGGTGTTGACGAGCAGCACCTTCAACTCGCCCCTGTAGCCCGAGTCGATGAGACCCGGCGTGTTCAGGCAGGTCACGCCGTGCTTCAGGGCTAGCCCGCTTCGTGGCTGGACGAATCCGGCATAGCCGACCGGAATGGCGATGGCCGCACCGGTCGCCACCAGGGCACGGCCACCACCGGGCGCCAGGGTCACGGCCTCAGCGGCCACCAGGTCGGCACCGGCATCACCCTCACGGGCATAGGACGGGAGGGGAAGGTCGTCGACCAGTCGGAGGAGGGGGATCTCGAGCACGGCGGCGACCCTAGCCCCCGCCCCCGGCTGGCCACCGTGCCCCACACCGTAGAATCGGCACCGTGCTGGCATGGATGGACCTCGAGATGACCGGGCTGGATCCCGACACGGACGCGATCGTCGAGATCGCGACCCTGATCACCGACGACGATCTCGCCATCGTCGCCGAGGGCCCCGACCTCGTCGTCCACCAACCGCCCGAGGTGCTGGATCGCATGGGCGACTTTGTACGCGCCATGCACACGAAGAGCGGCCTGCTGGGGGCCATAGAGGCCTCGACCACCACCCTGGCCGAGGCCAACGAGGCCACCATGTCCTTCCTCCGCGAGCACATCGACGAGCCACGGACCGTTCCCCTCTGCGGTAACTCGATCGGAACGGACCGACGGTTCCTGTTGCGCTGGCTACCCGAGGTCGAGGAGTTCCTGCACTACCGGTCGGTAGACGTTTCCACCATCAAGGAGCTGGCCCGACGCTGGCACCCCAAGGTCCTCAAGTCGGCGCCCGACAAGGCCGGTGGGCACCGGGCCATGGACGACATCCGGGAGTCGGTGGCCGAACTACGCCACTACCGCGCCGCGCTCTTCCCCGAGACCTGACCTCCAGACCGCCGTCGGGCACCGCCGCTTCGGCGGTTACAGAGGCTCCCTCCTATGGTGACGCCGTGACCGACCCCTGCTCCCACGGCGGACCTCCCGAACCCCGCCCCATCCGGCAGGAACAGGAACAGGCCTCCACGGAAGTCACCGAACTGGCCACCGGGTTGTACCGGTTTCAGCTCCCCATCTCGATGCCCGGCCTCGGCCACGTCAACTGTTACGCCCTCGAGGACGCCGACGGCCTCACCCTCGTTGACCCCGGCCTACCCAGCCTCGAATCGTGGAACGCCCTTGGCGAACGGCTGGCTCAGGTGGGCGCCGACCACTCAACGGTCCACACCGCGGTGGTGACCCACAGCCACCCCGACCACTTCGGAGGGGTGCACCGCCTACGCGACGACCACGGCACCCGGGTCCTCACCCATGCCGACTTCCGGTCTGTGTGGATGGACATAGCCGTAGACGAGGAGATGGATAGCGGCGAACTGGACCTGGCCGACGACGAAGACCTCGAGAAGGTCCGATCGATGATGAACCGTCCCACCCCCTGGGGCGCCACCCGATCCGCACCGCCCGCAAAAGAACTTCGTAAGTGGTCGGAGATGGACGTGACTGGCGGATCCCGGTCATGGCGGGTACCCGAGCCGTCCGACACCGTGGTTGACGGCGAGGAGATCGTCCTGGGCGGTCGCACCTGGCTGGCCCTCCACACCCCCGGCCACACCCACGACCACCTCTGCCTCTACGACCCGGTCGACGGGATCCTCCTGTCGGGCGACCACGTCCTGCCCACCATCACGCCCCACATCAACGGCATCGGCCCTATGGACGATCCGTTGGCCACTTTCTTTCGATCCCTGGAACGGATGAAGGAACTCCCGGGGCTGCACCAGGTACTACCGGCCCACGGCCACCCTTTCACCAATGTGAGCGACCGGGTCGATCACATCATCGGTCACCACGGGGAGCGCCTCGATACCATCCGGAAGGCCGGCATCGAGATGGGATCGGGCACGGTGGAGGCCTATATGCAGCGACTCTTCAAGGAACGCTCTTGGGGCGACATGGCTGCCAGCGAGACCTACGCCCACCTTGAGCACCTGCGAATCCTCGGTCAGGCGACCCGGGACGAAATCGCAGGTCAGGCTATATATTCGACCCACTGATTAATTCGCTTGACCGACACCCAACCGATCGACTCGGATGAAGAGCGATTGGACGCCCCTATCGTGGACGTCAGACAGGGTGGCGATCACCACCCAGCAACCCACGGGAAACCCACCATGTACGAGCACCACTGCCATCGACACGGCCATTCGGCCGGCGTGCACGTGTCCTCGTCGCGCGTGCATCCGGCCCATGTGGTGGCCGGTCCTGTCTCGGCCAACCTGGCATCGGTGAAGCCGGGTAGCTCGTGGCACGTCGACTTCTCGACGTTCACCAGCTATCGGACCACCGGTTTTTCTAAGACCGGCCAGCGGCCCCGGGGAGCGTTCAGCTGATCAGCTGATCGCAGATCCACCCCGAGGCCGCCGGAGCAATCCGGCGGCCTTCTTCGTTTTTCAAACCAGACCCTCAATCCAGCAACCCAGAGAGCAGCGAGACCATGCAGGAAGCACTGACCTACGAACCAGAGATCTGGCGCCGAGAGGCCGCCTGTGAGCGGCTAGGCGTCCCGACCGGTGTCTTCTTCAGCGACGACATCGGGGACATCGTCCAGGCCAAGAACATCTGCGCCGACTGCCCGGTGCTTGAGTCGTGCCTGGAGGGCGCCATCTATCGGCGCGAGCCGTGGGGCGTCTGGGGCGGCCAGCTGTTCCGCAACGGCCACATCCTGGCCAACAAGCGCCGACGGGGTCGACCCTCCAAGGTCCCTCGCCCCGAGGAACAGCTGCCCGTCGTACCCATCCCGGTGCGCATCCAGCAAGAACTTCTCTCGGCCTGACCCGTCCGCCCAACTAGCTGTCGGGAACGGGCCGCCAGAACGCCTGACCACGGACCGGGGTGACGCTTCGGCGAACCCCGGTCCGTGCGGCTACCACCCCGCCCACACCGGACCGGTACCGTCGTCGCCGTGTTCCGCCCCATTACCGGTCCGTCGCTCACGGTCCTGATCCTCATCGTGCTGCTGGCGACGACCGGCTGCGCCGCGGACGACCCGGTTACCTCTGAGGACGTGACCGCCATCGTCTTCGAGCTCTGGGATGGCGGCGCGACCACTCTGGACGACCTGGTCGATAACGGCCGCCCCCTCGTCGTGAACCTGTGGGCCACCTGGTGCACTCCGTGCCTCAAGGAGATCCCGGTCCTCCAGGACGCCCACGAACGTGGGATTTGGGTCGGGGACGATCTGGTCCGGTTCGTCGGGATCAACGTGAGCGACTCTCCCACCCGGGCCGCTCAAAGAGCCGAGGACCTCGGCATCACCTACCTTCAGGGTCGTGATCCCGATGGCGTGTTCTCCGCGTCCCTCAGCACCGTCGGCCTCCCAGTAACCGCCTTCGTGGACCACCGGGGCGAACTGGCCGGCGTCCACCACGGGCCGCTGGACGCCGACGAACTCATAGCAACCATCGACGAGCACCTGGGCTCGTCCTGATGATCCCCAACCCATGATCGACGTCGCCCTGGCCCTGCCGTTCACGCTGGGCATCGTCACGACCATCAACCCGTGCGGGTTCGCCATGCTCCCGACCTGGCTCGGCTACTTCCTCGGCCGTGACACGGCCGACGGCGAGGCCCGACCCGAACAGGTCCTGCGGGGCCTGTCAGTGAGCCTCACCCTCACCGCCGCATTCGTGCTGGTGTTCGGTGCCCTTGGGCTGGCTGTCAACACGGTGGTCTCCGAAGAGGCCGTGGCTACCAGGACCCCGTGGGTCACGGTGGTCCTCGGCGCGGTGTTCATCCCCGTGGGGCTCGGGATGCTGGCCGGGAGAACGCTCCGAGTTCCGTTCTTCAAGCCGGGCCGGGGACCGTCGAACACCGAACTGTGGTCGATACTTGGGTTCGGAGTGTCGTACGCCATTGTGTCCATCGGCTGTTCGGCACCCATCTTCTTGCTGCACGTGGCCGGCAGCTTCAGACGGGACGGCATCGTTGACGGGATCGCCGTCTACCTGGCGTTTGCCGCCGGGATGGCTGCCGTGGTCACGTCACTCACACTCTCGCTCGCCATGGCCCGCGGCGGCCTGGCCCGCCACCTGCGACGACTGCTCCCGTACTTCGACAGGATCGGTGCGGTGGCCCTCACGTTGGGGGGCACCTATCTGATCGTCTACGGGATCTACGAGATCAGGGTCCTGCGTGACCCCCGGGTGCCCTCGAATCCGATCGTGGAATCGGTGAGCGACCTCCAGTCGCACTTGACCAACTGGACCGCCCACGTGGGAGGACTCCGCCTGGGGTTGGCCCTCTGGCTGATGGTTGCCGCACTCGTGGCGTGGGGCCTCGGGCCGGCACTGACCATGCGACCCAGACGGTGGCTGTGGTCGGTGGTCGGTGGCACCTGGGTGGTAGCTGAGGGATTGGTCCACCGCGGGGACCTCATGGTCATCCCGGTTTGTCGGCTGATCGGCGACTGGCCTGCCCGGATCGGCAACTGGACCGACGACCCCGTGCGATGGGCCACCCCGCTGGAGGTCCTGCTCACCGTGGCCGTCGCGTTGACCATCTGGGCGTCGGGCCGGGGGGCAATCAGGAGTCGTCGACGATGAACCGTCGACGACCATCCACGGCGGTCGAAGACCGGACACCCGGCCGAGTCGAGCCGATCGGTGACTTCGCTGACCTCCTGGCCCTGCCCGGCGTGGTCGAGGAGGTCGAACTGCGATCCGGGACCGGGGTGTGTGCCCTGCACGGCGGAGGCCTCGAACGGGCCACCGAGGTCGTGGCCCGCGAGGTGGCCGACCGGGTCGGCGGATCGTTGTACTCAGTGGTTCAACCCGACGGATGTCGCCGCCACCTGCCGTCGACCCGCTTTGTGTCCGGCGTGTCGGCCGGACTCGACGCCTTCATGGAACGGGTGGACTCCGTGCTGTCAATCCACGGATACGGACGCCACGACGACTTCTGGGCCGTGCTGGTCGGTGGCGCCAACCGGGCTATGGCCCACCATGTGGCTGGCCACCTGCGGGAGGTGCTGCCCGAGGAGTACCGGGTGGTTGACGACGTGGAGGCTATGCCCCGGTCGCTGCGAGGTCTGCACCCCGACAACCCGGTGAACCGGTTACCCCGTGGCGGTGTCCAGGTTGAACTGCCCCCCAGCATCCGCTGGAACCGGGACCACCGCGACTGGTCGGACCGGGACGACACTCCACGTGCCGAGCACCTCGACCTGCTGATCGACGGCCTGGTCGCCGCACTAGAGGATCCGAACCGTCCCACCCTCCGGGCCTGAGATCAGGGGGCGCGGCGCTCCACCAGCCACGACCCACCCTCGCGGCGGTAGCGCAGGCGGTCGTGCAGACGGTCGGGCCGGCCCTGCCAGAACTCGATCGAGTGGGGCCTGACTCGGTAGCCACCCCAGTGGTCGGGCCGCTCGACGGGCTGATCGGCCCAGCGCTGCTCGGCCTCGACGAAGGCGCGTTCGAGTGTGGCTCGGTCGGGCACCACGACACTCTGGTCCGACGCCCACGCTCCAAGCTGACTCCCCCGTGGTCGAGAGATCCAGTAGCCGTCGGACTCCTCGTCGGTGAGGCGCTCGGCGATGCCCATTACCCGGACCTGGCGACGTAACTCAGTCCAACTGAAGGTGAGGGCGGCCCGACCTGACCTGTCCATCTCGGCAGCCTTGTCGCTGGTGTAGTTGGTGAAAAATACGAAGCCCTCAGCGTCGATTCGCTTAAGGAGCACGTTGCGGGCTGATGGCCACCCATCGGCGGTCACCGTGGAGAGCACCATGGCATTGGGCTCCCAGTAGCCGGCTGCCTCGACTTCGCCGAACCATCGTTGGAACTGGATGAAAGGATCGTCTGCCAAGTCGGCCAAGTCGAAGCCCGCCGACTCGTAGGCCTCCCGTACCCCACTCAAGTCCATCCCGCAAGTCAACCAGCCGATGCCTCGTACCGGCACACCCGCTGCACCCCAGCTGCCAGAGTGGCGCGAAACCCCCACGCCCTCCAAATAATGGGGCCTGGCTTCACCGAGGTGAGACTCCGAATGCGATCCAGACAAACCGAGAACGCGCCTGTGCTCTAGGTACCCACCAGAGACATAGATGAAAAGTGTCCGTGCTCGGACAACGACCTAGTAGTCACCAGGTTCGTAAAGGACCACCTCTACTCCACCCGGTAGCACCATCACGATGACGAGTCCCCACCCCTTGTCGATTGGAGCGCCACGGAACTCGACTCCCTTCGCCCGCAATTCCTCCACCGTTGTGTTGAGGTCGTCGCACATGAACGAAACCTCGTGGGTGGGTCGATCACCGGGGTGGATATCTAACTCAGGCGGACCAGCGTGGGGCTCCATCGTGGTTGGTGGAAGACTGAAGGTCACAAAGTCGCCATCCTCGCCAACTATTGGGAGTTCAAGTACATCGCGCATTACAGCTCGGAAAGCATCAATCTCGGAGGTATAGAACAGTGTGTGGGCTCCGGTGATGGCCATAATCAACTCAACTTTCTCGCGGTGACCCAATGGAATACGGGTCATTGGTGATTGTAGGGGTACTCTAT
>JASLKB010000069.1 GCA_030747775.1 Acidimicrobiales bacterium
AGTTGTTTCGGAAGATGTCGGCGAACCGGGGTGAGACCACGGCACCGAACCCGTACTGCTGGATGGCCCACACGGCGTGCTCGCGTGACGAGCCGGTCCCGAAGTTGGGGCCAGCTACCAGCACCACGGCCTCGGAATAGCGCTCGTCATTCAGCACGAAGTCGCGGTTGTCCCGCCATTCGGAGAACAGACCCTTGTCGAAGCCGGTGCGCTCAACCCGCTTGAGCCAGTCGCTGGGGATGATCTGGTCGGTGTCGACGTCGGAGCGACGCAGCGGCACGGCGGTGCCTGACACGATCTGGACGGCGTCCATGGTGGTTCCTCTTTCGTTCCTGTCGTGGTTGTGGGTGGCCCGGGTCAGTCAAGGTCGGCCGGGGTGGCGAACGTTCCGGCGATGGCGGTGGCCGCGGCGACGGCCGGAGAGACCAGGTGTGTGCGACCGCCCCGACCCTGTCGGCCCTCGAAGTTGCGGTTACTGGTGCTGGCGCACCGTTCGCCGGCTGTCAACTTGTCGGGGTTCATGGCCAGGCACATCGAACAGCCCGGTTCCCGCCAGTCGAAGCCGGCCTCGATAAATACCTCGGGTAGGCCTTCGGCTTCGGCCTCGGCCTTTACTACCCAAGAGCCGGGTACGACCAGGGTGCGCATGCCGTCCTTGACTTTGCGGCCCCGGGCTACCTCGGCGGCCGCCCGGAGGTCTTCGATGCGGCTGTTGGTGCACGAGCCGATGAAAACCGTGTCGACGGCCACCTCGCGCATCGGCGTGCCAGCGGTCAGGCCCATGTACTCCAGCGCCCGAGCCGCCGATTCCTGTTGGCTGGGCTCGTCGAACGAGGCCGGGTCGGGGATGTTGCCGTCCATGGCCATGACCTGGCCGGGGTTGGTCCCCCACGAGACTTGCGGGGTGATCTGCGAGCCGTCCAGCACGATCTCGTGGTCAAAGGTGGCATCCGCGTCGCTGGTCAGGGTGCGCCAGTCGGCCACCGCTGCATCCCAGTCGACGCCCGAAGGGGCATGGGGTCGACCTGCCAGGTACTCGAAGGTGGTGTCGTCAGGGGCGATCAACCCGGCCTTGGCGCCCGCCTCGATGGACATGTTGCACACGGTCATTCGGCCCTCCATGGAGAGGTTCTGGATTACCGCGCCCCGGTACTCGATGATCGAACCGATGCCGCCGCCGGTGCCCAGGCGCCCGATGATGGCCAACACCACGTCCTTGGCCGTGGACCCCAGGGGAAGGGTGCCGTCCACGGTCACGGCCAAGGTACCGGGGCGTTGTTGGGGAAGGGTCTGGGTGGCCAGGACATGTTCGACCTCGCTGGTTCCGATGCCGAAGGCCAGGGCGCCGAACGCCCCGTGTGTGCTGGTGTGGCTGTCACCGCACACCACCGTCATGCCGGGCAGGGTCAGGCCCTTTTCGGGGCCAATGACGTGGACGATGCCCTGGCCAGGGTCGCCCATCGGGTAGTTCTTCACGCCGAACTCGTCGCAGTTGGCCCGGAGGGTCTCCACCTGGGTGCGGCTGATCGGATCGGCGATGGGCTGGTCGATGTCGGCCGTGGGGACGTTGTGGTCCTCGGTGGCCACGGTCAACTCGGGGTGGCGGACCCGACGTCCGGCCATGCGGAGGCCGTCGAAGGCCTGCGGAGAGGTGACCTCGTGGACTAGGTGGAGGTCGATGAACAGCAGGTCAGGTTCGCCGGCGGTGGCCCGCACAACGTGGCGGTCCCACACCTTCTCGCTGAGGGTGCGGGGCTCACTGGGGGTTTGGGGCGTGTCGGAACCGGACATCGTCGCTCCTGGGGTGTACCGGCCGGCGGGCCGGGTGGGCGGTCGTGTCCGGTCAGGATACGTGGCCGGTCGGTCCACGGTCCGTCAGGTCGGCCCCGTAATCCGGGATCGACCTCTCGCGTCAAGTGGGGTCGTTACCTAGGGAGGGTCAGGCGTCCCGGGCCCGGGCCCGCTTGATGAGTTCCATAGCGTTCTGGATGTCGATCTCGTCGGTGGTCAAGGCCAGCGATCCACCGGCGCTGACCGCCACGGCGGTGGGATGGGTCACCACGTCGAAACGGGCATGCAACTCACCGTCATCGGCGATGTTCGGGAATCCTGTGATCCCCCATTCGGCAACTGTGACCGATCCGAGATCCAACTGGTCTGGACCGATGGTTGAGACGCCGATGACTTTGATGCCCGACTCCCCGTTCAACTCGGCGACCGCCGGGCCTTCCCTTCGGCACGACACTCAACCGGGAGTCCAGAACCAGAAGAGGACGTCCGTCCCCGCAAGGCTCCTCCCATCGATGGTGCCACCCCCGATGAGGGTGGCCGTGAACTCCAGTTCGTCTGGTATGCCGATCGGGACGGAATCCAGCTGCGTTGTCTGGTGCGGTTCGGCGATGGTCGAATCGGTTGCCGAGTTGGTCGGCGGGACGGTGGTGGAGTCCCGGGTGCCCGACGAGCATGCGACGGCGAAGAACAGCACGATGACCGAAATGCCGATGATTCGCCTCACGTTGCGACCCTAGGACGGGTACCGTCGATCGAGTGAGCACGCGCATGCTGATCATTTCAGCCCTCCTTTGCGGTATGGCCCTTCTCGTGGCTTTCACCGTGCAGGTGGTGGTGGCTCCGTGACCCGCCCACCGGTCGCCAGCCTGGGTGGTTCGTCGCTGGTCCAGCACGACCTGGTGGTCATCGGTGGTGGTCCCGCCGGTTACGCGGCAGCGTTGTACGGCGCGGCTGCCGGCCTCGACGCAGCCATCGTGGAGGAACATCTGCTGGGCGGCACTTGTCTACACGTCGGCTGCATCCCGGCCAAGGAGCTACTGGAGACGGCGTCGGTGCTTCGCACCGTGCGTGGTGCTGGGACCTTCGGGGTCGGTGTGCCGGGGGCGGGCGATGGAGAACCGGCCCTCGATTTGGTCGTCACCCAGGGCCGCAAGCAGAACGTCATCGACGGTCTGGCCCGTGGGGTGGCGTCGCTTCTCAAGGGCCGTGACGTCACCGTCTACGACGGGACGGGTCGGTTAGGGGCTGCCCATGTGGTGTCGATCGACCATGGGGAGGGTGATCCGACGCTGGTAGTGGCCGACCACGTCGTGCTGGCCACAGGCTCGACGCCCCGGACCATCCCCGGTTTCGAGGTCGACGGCACGCTGGTCGTCACCAGCGATGAGCTGCTATCCATCGACCGGGTGCCCGAGCGGGTGGCGGTGATCGGCGGCGGAGCCATCGGCTGTGAGTTCGCCTCGATGTTGGCTGACTACGGATCGGCCGTCACGCTCCTGGAGGCCGAACCGGAGATCCTCGTGGGGTGCGACGTGGATGTGGCCACCACCGTGCGACGATCGTTCCGGCGTCGGAACATTGACGTCCACGTGGGCGTGGCAGTCCACGGACACCAGCCGGCTGGTGATGGGACCACCGTCGTCGGATTCAGCCCGATTGATGGGGATCTGGCTGGTGATGGGACGACCGAGTTGTTGGTCGACCTGGTCGTGGTTTCGGTGGGGCGCCGCCCCAGGGGCGACTCGGCCGGGCTGGTTGGCACTCGGGTAGTAGTCGACGACCGTGGCTTCGTGCAGGTCGACGATCGACTCCGGACCGGCGAGCCCGGGGTCTATGCGGTAGGCGACGTGGTGGCCACACCGCAGTTGGCCCACGTGGGCTTCGCCGAGGGCATGTTTGTGGTGGGGGACCTGTTGGGTGAATCGCCTAGGCCTCTGGACCCGGCCACGGTGCCATGGTGTATTTACAGCCACCCCGAGGTGGCATTCGCCGGTCTGACCGAGGTCGAGGCGATCGCCGCAGGACACGATGTGGTAGTCAGCAGCCACCGGTTCTCCGCCAATGGTCGGGCCATGATCATTGGTGAGACCGAGGGGCTGGTGAAGGTGGTCGCCGAGAAGGACGCCGACGGCCGGGCCGGCCGAATCCTGGGCGTGCACATGGTCGGGCCGTGGGTCACCGAACAGCTCGGACAGGGCTACCTGGCCGTCAACTGGGAGGCCACTGTGGACGAGGTGGCGGCGTTCATCCAACCCCACCCGACGCTCAGCGAGTTGTTCGGCGAGACGGTGCTATCGCTTACCGGTCGCGCCCTGCACGGGTAGCGCTTCCGATGGTTGACGTCCTTCTGCCGCAACTGGGCGAGACCGTCGTCGAAGGGACCATCACCCGCTGGTTCGTCGGCATCGGCGAAGCGGTGGTCATCGACCAGCCGCTGTACGAGGTATCCACCGAGAAGGTCGACTCCGAAGTGCCGTCGCCGGTGGCTGGGGTGCTGGTCGAGATAGTCGTCGGCGAGGGAGCCGTTGTTCCGGTCGGGGCCCTTCTCTGTCGCATCGACTCAGCAGGATCATCGGCTGCAACCACCGTCACCGCCACTACCGCCGTCACCCCAGATGCGGAGGACGCTGACTCTCTCGGCTCTGCCGATGCCATCGGTACAGACGAACTCGCCGGGTCGGAAGCGGTGGTGCTCAGCCAGGCGGCTGTCCCCCCGGCGGGAACCATTGCACGCCGGGGCGGAGGCCTGTTGCTGAGTCCCGTGGTGCGACGGTTGTTGTCCGAGCACGGGGTGGACCCGTCTCGCCTCACCGGAACCGGGGTGGCAGGGCGCATCACCCGGGCCGACGTGGAGCAGTTCCTTCGGGACAACCCGGGTCGAGCCGAGCCGTTCGACGGGATCCGTCGGGCCACCGCCCGCCTAATGGTGGCGTCAAAGGCGACTTCACCACATGTCCTGACCGCCATGGAGGTCGATTACACGGCCGTCGACATGGTGCGCTCAATCCAGAGGGATGCTTGGCGGGCCGATGAGGGTACGAGCCTCACCTACCTGCCGTTCATCGTGTCAGCCCTATGCGACGCCCTGGCCGAGTTCCCCCGACTGAACGCCTCGGTGGGCGACGACGAACTGATCGTCCACGAGACGGTGAACCTGGCCGTGGCCGTCGACTTGGACTTCGAGGGTCTGGTTGCCCCGGTGGTTCGGGGCGTGGAGGACCGGTCCATTCAGGAAGTGGCCCGGGCCATCGCGGACGTGGCCACCCGGGCCCGAAGCCGCTTACTGTCCCCTGGCGACCTGACCGGCGGGACGTTCACGGTGACCAACCCGGGCCAGTACGGCACGTTGTTCCAGTTCCCGATCATTAACCAGCCCCAGGTGGCCATCCTCTCGACCGACGGCATCGCCCGACGTCCGGTCGTGGTCGCCGACGCGGACGGCACCGAATCGATAGAGGCGCGTTCACTTGGGGTGCTGGCTCTGGCTTGGGACCACCGGGCGTTCGACGGGGCGTACGCCGCGGCGTTCCTCCGGTCGATGAAACGAACCCTGGAGGAAGTCGACTGGGCCGCCCGGTGGGAAGCTGGTCGGGCGACGGACGCCGACGGATGACCCGGGTCCTATCCGAGCGACCCTTCCGGATCCGGTGGCTGGGCAAGGTCCGCTACCGCGATGCCCTGATACTCCAGCAGCGGATCCATGGCCAGGTCCCGGCCGCCCCACAGGACCACCTTCTACTGCTGGAGCATCACGCCGTCTACACGCTCGGGTTGCGGGCCACCCTCGAACACCTACTGGCCCCGGCGGTTGAGATCGGTGCCGAGGTCGTCCACGCCGACCGAGGTGGCGACATCACCTACCACGGCCCGGGCCAGCTGGTCGGCTATCCGCTGCTCCACCTCCCTGGCAAGCGTGGTGGAGGAATGGCCGACACGGCGGCCTACGTGAGATCCGTCGAGGAAGTCATCATGGCGGTGTGTCGTGACCTGGGCCTGGACGACGTCGGCCGTCTAGCCCGATATCCCGGCGTGTGGGTGGAGCCGAACGGACCCCGACCACGCAAAGTGGCGGCCATCGGCGTGAAGCTCACCCGGAGCCGAACCATGCACGGCTTCGCCCTGAACGTGACGCCCGACCTCGGTCACTTCGATCGCATGGTGCCGTGCGGGATCACTGAGTTCGGTGTCACCTCGTTAGCTGCTGAGGGAATCGACGCGTCGATGGCCGAGGTAGTGGACCGGGTAGCAGACCGGGCCGCAGAGCAGTGGGCGACCGGGCCCGTGGATCGGGCCGACGTGGCCCGGCGACGGGACGACCTGAGCCCGTTCAGTCGAGGCGAGGGGCCGGGAGAGGTGCCAGCAGTAGTCGACGATCGGTTGGGTCGCAAGCCCCAATGGATGCGGGTGCCGCTGAACACCGGCCCCGGCTACCGGCGGGTGCGGTCGCTGATGCGCCAGCAGCGGTTGACCACGGTGTGCGAGGAGGCGGGCTGCCCCAACATCTCAGACTGCTGGAATGACGGAACGGCCACCTTCATGATCAACGGCGAGCGCTGTACTCGGGCGTGCGGGTTTTGCCTCGTCGATACCCGCCGCCCCGGTACGGTCGACCCCGACGAGCCGCGCCGGGTGGCCAACGCGGTCACCGAGATGGGCCTGACCCACGCAGTGATCACCGCAGTGGCCCGCGACGACATGGCTGACCACGGCGCGGGCGCCTTCGCGGCGACTATTAGGGCGATCAGGGCGGCCGACCCGTCGGTAGGCATTGAAGTCCTTATCCCCGATTGTCGAGGTGACGTCGAGGCGCTCTCGGCGATCTTCGACGCTCGGCCCGACGTGCTGAACCACAACATGGAGACGGTGGCCCGACTGCAGATGCGCGTTCGTCCGTCGGCTGCTTACGCCCGAAGCCTCTCGGTGCTGGCCCGGGCCGGTATGGCCGGGCTGACCACCAAATCCTCGATCATGGTTGGCCTTGGCGAGACCGACGATGAGGTCGACGGCTGTCTAGCCGACCTGGCCGCCGTCGGATGCGACATTGTGACCATCGGTCAGTACCTGCAGCCGACCACCAACCATCTGCCGGTCGACCGGTGGGTGGAGCCGTCGGTCTTCGACCGGTGGCGCGGCGTGGGCGCCGGGCTGGGGATCGGCCATGTGGAGTCCAGCCCGCTCACCCGGTCCAGTTACCACGCACGTCAGGCGGCCGAGTCCGCCATCCGACCATCTGGCCCGGTGCCAGTCCTGCTGGCAGCGATTCGCTGAGTGGGACACCGCCCCGACCGGACCTCGTAGCCTGACCGAGTGTTTCAGCAGCGCCTCGCCCGGGCCCGGGCCGCCATGGTTGACCGTGATATCGACGTCCTCCTACTGTCAGTAGGAGCCGACCTGCCCTACTTCTGCGGGTACGAGGCCATGCCACTGGAACGGCTCACCATGCTGGTGGTGCCCCGCGATGGTGATCCCACGCTCGTTCTTCCCCACCTTGAGGCACCCCGGGTCGTGGAGCGCCCTGATGTATTCGAGATGGTCACATGGCGTGACGGGGAGGACGCCATCGCCCTGGTGGTTGACCGGTTGGGTGGCGCCGGTACGGCGGCACTCGGTGACCAGACATGGGCCGGCTTCGCCGTGGACCTGCTGGACGCCTGCCCGAACCTCAGACTTACCCGGTCCTCAGAGATCACCGCACCCATCCGGATGGTCAAGGACGACGCCGAGGTCGAGGTGCTGCGCAGTGCCGCAGCCGCCGTCGACAGGATCCTGGCCGACGTTCAGGCCGGTGAGATTTCCCTGGTCGGCCGGACCGAGGCCGATGTGGCCGCCCAGATCGCCCGACGGATCATCGAGGAGGGACACCAGCGGGTCAACTTCACCATCGTGGCGTCCGGTCCTAACGCGGCCAGCCCCCACCACGAGGCCGGAGAGCGGGCCCTCCGATCGGGAGAGTCCGTCCTGTTCGACATCGGCGGAACGATGGAGGGGCCCGACGGGGTCGGCTACTGCTCTGACATCACCCGTTGCGTCCACATCGGTCCGCCGGCTGATGGGTTCAGGGAGCTCTACGAGGTACTGCACGCCTCCCACTCCGCTGGAGTGGCCGCTGCCACCGTGGGAACGCCATGCGAGGCGGTCGATGCGGCGGCCCGGCGGGTGATAGAAGACGCGGGGTACGGCGAGTTCTTCGTTCACCGCACCGGACACGGGATCGGAGTCGAGGCCCACGAGCACCCCAACATCGTGGAGGGCAACGACCTCCCGCTAGTCGCCGGCCATGCCTTCTCCGTCGAGCCGGGGATCTACGTGCCCGGCGTGTGGGGCGCTCGCCTCGAGGACATCGTGGTGGCCACCGACGACGGGCCGGACTCGTTGAACCTCATCGACCACCGGCTTGCCGTGGTCGATGGCTGACCGGCCACTCGCACCGCCTCGACCATGATCGACCTCGACGCGGCGAGCGTGCTCCTCCAGTGGGCGACCGGCGGCCTGTTCTTCCTGTGGGTGACTGGCCGTCGACGCGAGGTGGGCATCGGCTACGGCTGGACCATGCGCATCACCTTCGGTCTGATGGCCGCTGGTGCAGTGTTCGTCGGATTCGTGGTGGAACCCGAGCCAGTGCGCGAGGCGGCTGGCATAGGGGTAGTGGCGGCCACGACGGCGGCCATGGTCGTCTCGGTAGTTCGGCGACGGGCCGGGGTGGCCGGCCAGCGCGGTACCGAAGAGCGGCGGACAGCCCGGGTGGCGGCCATGACGGGGATCGATCGGGAAGCTCGTACGTTGGGTGGAGGTCCGGAGTTCCCGCCGCACCTCGACCTGGTGGCCCCGATCATCGGGTTGGTGGGACTAGTGGCTGCCGGACTGGCTGCTGGCAACCCGGCCGCCCTATCGGTGGCCCGGATGCTGGTGGGCGCCGTGTTCCTCGGAGCAGTCAGCGACGCCATGCTGCTCGGCCACTGGTACCTCGTCCAGCCCGGCCTGGCCAGAGGGCCGCTGATCGAACTGGTCTTGTGGACCGGTTGGTCGTGGCCGTTCGAGGTGGCTGTCCTGTTGTGGCCCACTGGCATGGTCTCGGTGCTTAACGGGACCATCGATGACGGGTACAACGGCTTGCTCGGTTGGTTCTGGGTGGCGTCGACGGTGGGGACATTGGCTCTCGTGGTGGCCACTCGGGCGGCGCTGCGGGAGCGCCAGTACTCGGCGGTCATGGCGGCTACCGGGTTGCTCTACCTAGCAATCCTCACCGCCTTCGGGATGGACCTGGTGGCCAGAGCCACCCTTTCCTGACGCTGGTTCCTTGGGCCGGGCTTAGCGTGATCGGCAGGAAAACGTCCGACCGGTAGGGTTCGCGATCTGATGACCGAGGCACGCGTGTACACCCGACGGGGAGATGACGGGACGACCGGCCTGCTGCACGGCGGGCGGGTGGCCAAGGACTCGCCTCAGCCCACGGCTTACGGCGAAGTCGATGAGACCCAGGCGGCCATCGGTCTGGCCCGTTCGGCCGCTGGACCGGAGATGGACGCCATCCTGGTCGGCCTTGAGCGGGACCTCTGGCTGGTAATGGCCGAGTTGGCCTGCAATCCCGAGCGGGTCGAGCAGATGGAGGAATCGGGTTCACGACCCACTCCGGCCATGGTCACCGCGTTGGAAGGCTTGATCGACGACGTTTGGTCCCGCTTCGACCCACCCACCGAGTTCGTGGTGCCTGGTCAGGACGAGGTGTCCGCTCGCATCGACGTCGCCCGCACGGTGTGTCGCCGGGCCGAGCGTTCCGCCCTTTCGGTGGCTGGTGAGGGATCCTCAGTGGTGCCGTACCTGAACCGGCTTTCCGACCTGCTGTGGACCCTGGCCCGCTGGCAGGAGTCCGGTGGTAAGGACGGTGGTTCGCTGACGACCCGCTCCCTTTCCGACTGACCCGGATCGCACCACCAAGTTTCGTCCGCTACCGACATCCCGAGGGTTCCTCATGACCGTCACGTTCACCGCCCCGCAGTTCTCCACTGCCCGCCGTACCCCAGTCCGTGCCGAGGTAGTGGCCCATGGCGTCACCATTGATCGACTGGCTGGTGACGACTCACTCCCGTCAGGGCTGGATCGCTCCGATCTGAGGCGCCTCGGCTTTGAGGCAAAGGTCGGCCAGGTCCCGGTCGTCCCGGTCGACGGTCGCCTAGTGGCTGCCGTCGGTCTAGGAGATGCCGAAGGACTCTCCCTAGACGGCCTCCGGCAGGCCGCTGCATCCTTGGCTCGGGCCGTGCGCACCCATCGCTCGTTGGCCACCGACCTGGCATCCGCAGCGGGTGGTGCCGGCAGACTGATTGAGGCCGATTGCGCCGGCTCCGTGGTCGAGGGTCTGACGCTGGCCCTATACCGATTCGGCTACAAGTCGTCCGGGGAAGCCCGCGGTGGCGACCGTTTGACCCGGGTGACGCTGGTGGGCAGCACGGCCGCCGGGGTTCGCACCGCTGTTGAGCATGCCGAGGCGGTGGTTGCGGGTGTGGTGCTGGCCCGGGACCTGGTTAACGAGCCAGGCGGAAGCCTCACTCCACCGAAGTTCGCTAACCGGGTGCGACGCATGGCCCGAGATCGCGGTCTGACCGTCAAGGTGATGGACGAGGCTGCCATCCGACGGGCCCGCCTGGGCGGGCTGCTGGGCGTAAACCGAGGTTCCACCCAGCCGCCCCGATTCGTCGAACTGACCTGGACACCCAAGGACCGACCGAAGGGCACGCTGGCCCTAGTGGGCAAGGGGCTGACCTTCGATGCTGGAGGGCTGTCGATCAAGTCCGGCCAGGGGATGATGGACATGAAGATGGACATGGGTGGTGCCGCGGCTGTAGTGGGCGCCATGTCGGTGATGCCGACCGTCGCGCCCCGGTGTCGGGTTCGGGCCTACCTGCCGATGACCGACAACATGCTGGGCGGGGACGCCACCCGTCCCGGTGACGTGTTAACCATTCGCAACGGCAAGACCATCGAGGTACTGAACACCGACGCCGAGGGTCGACTCGTACTGGCTGATGCACTGTCGCTGGCCTCGGAGGGCAAGCCCGATGCGGTGGTCGACCTGGCCACCCTGACCGGCGCTTGCATGGTGGCCCTCGGCCCACGGATAGCCGGGCTGATGGGTAGGGGAGACGGCTTCTTGGAGCAGGTGGAGGCGGCATCGTCGAGGACCGGCGAACGGGTGTGGCGCCTGCCGCTCCCCGACGACTACCGGCGCATGGTCGACTCGCCGGTGGCCGACATGAAGAACATCGGCGGTCCACACGGTGGGGCCATCACTGCCGGCCTGATTCTCGGCGAGTTCGTTACCGAGGGCATCGACTGGGCACATCTGGATATCGCCGGACCGGCGTTCACCGACTCGGACGACGCCGAGCTGGTCCGGGGTGGAACCGGGTTTGGAGTGCGTCTGCTAGTTGACCTAGCGAGGTCCTTCACGGCCTGATCTTCGGAACCCGGCATGCCCTAGCACTCCTCGCGACGACACCGATGCTCATCGGTCCAGCATCGTGTGGTGGTCTTACAAGTCGTTTTGAGATGGCTCGGCATTGGCAGTGAACGAGGAGGCAGGCATGAATCTGTCATGACATTCGCTTCTCATTAAACCCCTTCGGCCCAGACCACCCTGTTCAGTGGTTCACCTGGACCATGGCCTCAAGTATTTCGACCCGGTCAGACCTGCGAAGATCTGATGATGGTGGGTGGATCTGAAGCACAGAAAGAAACGCAGCTAGAGGGGCAGTTGGAACTCCAGGCGCGGGCGGAGACTGCTGCCGCACTGGTCTCGGCGGCCGGTCCGCTGGCCGTCCTGACCGGTGCGGGGATCTCCACCGATAGCGGAATCCCGGATTTTCGTGGGCCACAGGGGGTATGGACCCTGAACCCGGAGGCCGAGCGGGCCTCCAACATCGACGTGTACATGGCCGAGCCCGAGGTCCGGAAGGCCAATTGGCGGGTCATGGCCGGTGGGCTTTGGGATGGGGTGGAACCCAATGTCGGTCACCGCGCTCTGGCCGAACTAGATCGGCGGGGTGGCCTAGACACCTTGGTCACCCAGAACGTGGATGGCCTGCATCTCATGGCAGGAACCGACCCAGAACGGATCGTGGAGGTGCACGGAACGGTCCGACGGTCGATGTGTCTGGGTTGCGGGGAGCAGGACGACATCGAGGTGGTCCTCGAGCGGGTCCGTTC
>JASLKB010000006.1 GCA_030747775.1 Acidimicrobiales bacterium
TGCGGGTGAATACCGGCCGGGTGGGTGGCAATTCGGCCGGTTTGGCCCTTGCCCTATCCATCCTGGACCTGGTGACGCCCGGCGAGTTGACCGGGGGCCTACGGGTGGCGTCGACGGGGACCATCGACATTGACGGCAACGTGGGGCCGATCGGCGGGATCGTCCAGAAGGTGGTGGCGGCCCGGGACGGCGGGATGGACTTGTTTCTGGTGCCGGCCCAGGAGGCTGGCGAGGCTCGCCAACACGCCGGCACGATGACCGTCGAGGGGGTGGCCACGCTAGAGGAGGCTCTGGAGGCCCTGGCCCGTCACGGTGGCAGGACTCGAGACCTTCAACTGCCGACCGGCTGAGAATCCGATCGGCTGGAATACTGACTGGCTGAGGCCCGGTCGGCCATAGGCTGGGTCCATGCGCCCAGAAGACGCACCGCCGCCCGGTCCACGTCCCTTCCCCCGGATTCGCCGCCGTTCCCGGGGCTCGATGAAGATCCGGCTCATCGCCGGTGTTGCGGTGTCAGCGTTCTTCGTCCTGGTGCTGTCGCTGCGTGGCATCGCCGGCTTCTGGACCGACTACCTCTGGTTCGACGCCCTCGGCCATGAAGATGTGTTCGTCTCGGTGTTCGGAGCTCAGGTGGTTCTGGTGGCTCTGTTCACCGTCTTGTTCTTCGGGATCCTGTTCACCAACCTCACGGTGGCCGATCGCCTGGCCCCGCTGGTTCGGCCGCCGGGACCGGAGGAGGACCTGCTGCGGAACTACCACCTTGTCGTGGGTCGCCGTAGGTGGCTGGTGCGCTTTGTGCTGTCGGCCCTGTTTGCTCTGGTGGCTGGGTTTGGGGTGAGCGGCCGCTGGGAGGAATGGTTGCTGTTCACCAACAGCGTGGACTTCGGCATGCTCGATCCCCAGTTCGGGAAGGACATTGGCTTCTACGTCTTCCGTCTTCCGTTCCTGTCGTTCGTGGTCGGATGGCTGTTCGCGACGCTCATCGTGGCACTCGTCGTCACGACGCTTTTCCACTACATCAACGGGGGGATCCGACTCCAGACGACGGGCGAGCGGGTCCAGCCGGCGGTCAAGGCCCACCTGTCGGTGCTGCTCGGCCTAGTCGCTCTGGTGCGGGCCGGCGACTATTGGTTGGCCCGGTTCGAGCTAACCACGTCGGACCGGGGGGCGGTGTCCGGGGCTACCTATACCGACGTGAAGGCCCAACTGCCGGCCATCAACCTCCTGATCCTCATCTCGCTGTTCGCGGTGGCACTACTCATCGTGAACATCCGACGGCGGGGCTGGGTGCTGCCCACCTTGGCCGTGGGCCTTTGGGCATTCGTGGCGTTGGTGATGGGCAACATCTACCCGGCGGTCATCCAGAGCCTCCGGGTGGAACCCGCGGAGTCCGAGAAGGAGGCGCCGTACATTGAGCGCAACATCACGGCGACCCGAGCGGCCTACGGGCTAGACGCCATCACCGAGGTTCAGCTCACCGACTTTGACAACCAGATAACGGCGGCCGACCTGCGATCCAACCGGGGCACGGTGCGAAACATCCGAACCCTGGACCCACTCGTAGTGCAGGGGACGTTCGACCGACTGCAGGGCGAGCGTGAGTTCTATTCCTTCGCTCCCGAGATGGACACTGACCGCTACACGATCGGTGGTGAGACCACTCAGGTGCTGCTGGGCACCCGTGAGTTGGATCTGAACGAGACCCGGTCGTGGGAGAACCAGCACGTGGCGTTCACCCACGGCTACGGCGTTGCCATGGCGCCGGTGAGTCGGGTGAAGGGGTCAGGCGACCCGGATTTCCTGGTGGGTGACCTACCGGTGTCGATCGACCCGACAGTTGAGGTGGTGCTGGACAGGCCGCAGTTGTACATCGGCGAGGGCCTCGGCGGATACGCGGTGGTTGGGGCCAGCCGTGACGAAGTCGACTTCACCGATGAGAACCAGGAGACGCAGGCCGTCCGGTATGCCGACATCGGTGGCGAGGGTGGCGTGGGCATGGGGTCTCTGGTGCGGCGTCTGGCGTTTTCGCTGCGCTTCGGTCAGTTGGAGCCGCTGATCTCCAACTTCATCACCGACGAGTCGCGGGTGTTCTACGTGCGGGACGTGCGGGACCGGGTCGAGAAGTTGGCGCCATTCCTACACTTCGACGCCGACCCGTATCCGGTGCTGACTGACGGTGGGATCGTCTACGTGGTCGATGGCTACACCACCACCGACCGGTACCCCTACGCCCAGCCGGCGTCGGTGGCCGAGCTGCCCAGGAACAGCGGCCTGCGTCACGACCTGAACTACGTGCGGAACTCGGTCAAGGCCACGATCGATGCCTTCACCGGCGAGGTCGTGCTGTACGTTGTCGATGATTCGGACCCGCTGGTGGCGGCGTACTCAGCGGCGTTTGACGACCTGTTCACCCCGCTGTCGGAGATGCCGGCTGGGCTGGCGAAGCACCTCCGCTACGCCGAGGACCTGTTCCGCTTGCAGTCGGAGATGTGGGGTGCGTACCACGTCGCCGATACGGAGAACTTTTACCAGCGGGCCTCGGAGTGGGCAGTGTCTCAGGATCCGGGTCGGACCGGTGAGGGTGCGGCCAACGTGGTGCTTGTCGACGAGCAGGGCTTCCAGGTCGGAGTCCGGCATCGTCGCATGGCGCCGTACCGGACGATGGTGGCTTTACCTGATGGGGAGGCCACCGGTGGTTCTGGGCCCAGTGCCGAGTTCGTGATTATGCGTGCCTACGTACCGTTGGACGAGGACGACGCCCGAAAGGAACTAGCCGCCTACATGGTGGGCCGGAGTGATGGCGACCGTCTGGGCGACCTGATGGTGTATCGGCCACCGTCGTCGAATTTCGATGGTCCGGCGTTGGCCGAGGAGCGGATTCGCAATGACGAGGCGGTGGCCAGTCTGCAGACGCTGCTGAGTCAGCGTGGCTCGTCAGTGTTGTTCGGCGAGCTGCTGCTAGTGCCCATCGAGAATTCGATCCTGTACGTCCGACCGCTGTACGTGCAGGCCGAGGGCGATAGCACAGTGCCGGAACTCGAGCGGGTCATCGTGGCCGTGGGCGAGCAGGTCGTGATGGCGAACTCGCTCCAGGAGGCCCTCGAGGAGTTGACCGGGGCGTCGTTGGACGACCTGTTCCGGGGTATCTCGACCGGGGCGGCAGGCGGTACCACAACCGGTGGTTCCGACACCGGCGCTGGTACCACGACGGCTACCGATTCCGGTGATGGAGCAACCGATGATGCTGGAGATACCGGGGCACCGCTACCCGACGATCTGGCTGGTCTGGTGGCCGACCTAGTTCGTCTGCAGTCGGCATCGGCTGCGGCGATGGCTGAGGATCCGGCTGACTGGGCCGAGTTCGGTCGTCTCCAAGCCCGGATGCAAAAGCTAATGGACGCCCTGGAGGATCTGGCGGGCTAAGCCTGGCTAGCCCGTGGTCAATCGGCGGGTTGCCAGCCGCTTGTGCGGCGGGTGGTGGCGTCCGATGGGGACTGAACCCCGCGTGCGCGTGCCGGTGAGTCGGCGCTGAGGTCCTCGAAGGACTCGTCGCCGGCCAGCGCCGGTGTGGGGATTGTCAAGCCGGTTGTGGGGTTGGCGCTGACAGGGTCACCGGTCATGGCCACGCCGGCCTGAACGGCCACCTCGGCGATCCGGGCCTCGAGACCGACAGTGACTCGGGAGACCTCGGCGGCCAGGCGGGCCACGTGGAGGCGGAGGTCCATGACGTCCTCGCCGTCGGGACCGGTGGCCGCCGTCGTGCCTAGGGCGTCAAAGTGGTGTTCAAGGACGTCAACCCGTTCGGTGAGCTCGCGCAGCCCATTGACCAGGTCGAGCAGGGTCTGGTCGGCGCTGGGTCCGTTGGCTACGGTCTGGGCTGCGGCTCGGCGACCCTTCGGGTTTCGAGAACTACGTCGGAAGGCCATCGCCCGATGGTAGCGATGGAAGAGTCCCCGGCGGGGTGGCCCGGTGCCTGTGGCTACCCTCCCGTTCGTGGACTCCCGCCGTTTGCCGTCGCCGTGCGGTTCAAAGATGCATCTGACGAGTTTCTCTCTCGTCGTGGCGGCAGTGCTTCTGGCGGCGCTCTCGTCGGCAGGCTGCGCCGAGGCCGACGGCCGGGAGATGGTGGCCAACGGGATCGGCCGTACACCAGAGCCGACCGAGGCGCCGGTGGTCGAGACCGTGGTGCCTACCAACTCGCTGCCCGAGGGCGAGATTCCGGAACGGGGGTCTGGCGATGGTGCCGGGGGGTCGGCCCAGGGGGTGGATCACGGGTCCGTCTACGTGGATTCGATGGCTGGGACTGTAGGTGGGACCGGGGCTTATGACCTCAGCCATCCGCAGTTGGACGGTCTGGCTCTGGACCACCCGGTGAATGTGGCGTTACGGGGTCCGACCGAGGCGCTGCGGGCAGAGTTCGTGTCGGTGATATCCGAGCGGTCCGGTGAGGAGTCGAGTGCGGGGGCCGGAGGCGAGCAGGGCGACTCGTTGCGCGGTTCGGGCACGGTCTACCTGCTGGATGATCGTCTGGTTAGCGTGGTGTACGAGTTCCAGATCGAGTGGGCCGGGGCGGCCGGCCCGGACGAACGGGTCGACTCGGTGCTGGTCGACCTGGCGACTGGTGCCGAGGTCGGGTTGGGTGACCTGTTCGTGTCGGGTAGTCCGTGGTTGGAGACTGTCGGGTTCTTTGCCCGACAGGACCTCGTGATCCGCCTAGGTGACGGGGTCCTGTGGCCGGACGGTCGGGGCCTGGGGCCCGAGGTATCGAACTATGCGGTGTTCGGCCTGACGCCAGAGGACCTGGTGGTGAGGTTCGCCAGCCATCAGGTGGCGCCGGGAGTGGCGGGCACGCCGGAGGCCATGATCCAGTGGTCGTCGCTGGCCGGCATGGTGGACATATCGGGGCCTGCTGGTCATCTGGCTGGCTGACCGGTCCTTACCGGGAGGCTGGCCACCTCGAGCGAGCCGGGGGTAACAACAGGACCGATCCTGACATGACGGGTCGATCGTGGGTCCGATCTCGAACCGGAGACGGGTCAGCCCCAGCGGCTGGAGGTGGTGAGTTCGCCCACTGGCAGTCGGATGTCGAACCGGTCGCGGATCCTTGCGTCGGTGTCGGGCGAGATGTGCGACGGGTAGTGCGATCCCAGCACCTCGCGCACTCGGACTCTGGCGCGTTCGTCGACCGAGGTGGCGCCGGCGTCGAACCAGTCGGCCGGGCTCAGCCGGTCGCCGACTTCCGGGTAGATGTACTCGGACTGCATGATGGACAGCGTCTGGTCCTGTCCTAGGAAGTGGCCGTCACCATGGATGACCGACCGGATGGTCTCCAGCGAAAGTTTGTCCGGTGTGACCTCGATGCCCCGGACGGTGCGGTTGATGGCACCCAGCATGTCGTTGTCGATGACTAGGGCCTCGTACGAGCAGGCCAGCAGGCTGGCCAGCATCCCGGCCGACTCGTAGACGAGGTTGGCGCCGGCGTGTCCGGCTAGGGCGACGGTCAGGCCCTTCTCGTGGCCGGCCTGGTTGTCGGGGACCTTGGAGTCGGCCATTCCGGCTGCTACGCCCGAGGGCAGGCCCAGCCAGTTGGCCATTTGAGCGGCTGCCGCGTTGAGCACCGCTTCTTCGCCCGAGCCGCCCGTCATAGCGCCGGTACGGAGGTCGGACACGAATGGCCATAGGCCCATCACGCACGGGTGACTCGGGTTCAGCAGGTTGACACAGGTCAGCGCTGAGAGACATTCGGCGAGGGCCTGGGCCAGCGATCCGGCCAGCGCGGCGGGCGACGTGGCGCCGGCCTGACCGGCCGACAGCAGGTTGATGGGCATGCCGGTACGGACCTGGGCGACCATGGAGCGCACGGCGTCCTCGGCGTAGCGCAGCGGTGGTACGACGAACGTGTTGTTGGCAACGCAGAACGGTCGTTCGGCGAACGACCCGGGCCGGCCGCCGAGCATCTCGTCGAACATGTCGACCACCTCGTGGACATGTTCGGGCTGGAAGAATGAGGTGCCCATCGGCTTGGTGGTGCCCATGGCTACCGCGTAGGCGCTGTTTACGTCGAGGTCCCGGGATTCGACCATGTCCCGGGCCACCAGGGTGCGGACGTGGAAGTGGATGTGTTCGAGGGTGTCGACGAGGCGGGCCACGTCGTAGAGGTCCTGGAGGTCGGAGGGTCGGTGCTTACGGGTCTCGTGGTCCCAGACCGAGACGGCGGCTCCAGCGGTACCGAAGTGGACTCGATCACCACCGACCACAATGGAGCGGTCGTCGTCGAAGCCGTGCCAGGTGAACTCCTTGGCCGCCATGCCGATGCACTCCTCGACCAGCGTCCGTGGGAAGTGGAGGCGTTCGTGGTCGTCGACCCACCCGCCGGCCGGTACAACGACCTCGATGAACTCGGGGATGGGGGTGCCCATGCCGAACTCCTCGAGCATGGTGAGCGCCGTGTCGTAGACAGTGCGGCACTCCGAGTCGGTGAGCGGCTTGTAGGCACCGCCCGACTGGCCGGGGCGGACAGCCTTCTCGTCATCGGGCAGGCCAGCGGCGCGGGCGGCCACCCGGGCCGCTCGTCCCCCGGCACGGCCGGCTCGATTCGGCTTGGCGGTCATGCCCGGACTCGCTCGTTGGTGGGGTCGTGGGCCGGTTCTTCCAGCACGGTTGCCGTATGGCGTTCACCAAACAAGGTGATTTCAAAAGTCGACCCCGGAGCCTCAAAGACAGGGTCGACGTAGGCGAAGGCCAGCGACTTCCCTACGGTGTGGCCCCAAGCGCCGCCGGTGGTGATACCCATGCATCGGGAACCGTCGCCGGACGGGTCGTAGCAGGGTTCGTTGCCCCGACAGTCCGAATCGGTGACGTCGACCTCGCAGTACACGAGGACCATGTCGAGGCCGGTGGCATTCTCCTGGCGGCGGCGGGCCAGGGTGGCATCGCGGCCCAGGAAGTCGCGGCCGGAGTCGAGGTCGACAAAGCGTTCGAGGCGGGCCTCGATGGGGGTGATCTCGGTGGTGAGTTCTCCTCCCCACGCCTTATAGGCCTTCTCCAGACGCATGACGTTCATGGCCGACGACCCGAAGTGCACCATGTCGTGGGCGGCGCCGGCAGCCACCAGAGCGTCGTAAAGCTCGGACATCTGCTCAATGGGGTGGTGGAGTTCCCAGCCGAGTTCCCCGACGTAGCTGACCCGCAGGGCGATGCAGTCCACGCCGCCGATCTCGACTTGTTGGCAGGTGAGCCACGGCCAGGCGTCCGATGAGAGGTCGGCGTCGGTGCAGGACGCCAGCACGTCACGAGCCTGGGGGCCAGTGACGGCGAGGATTCCCATCCGGTCGGTCCAGTCTTCGACGACGATTTCCTCACCGGGTAGGACGTGTTGTTGTAGCCAGTCAAGGTCGTGTTCGGTGCCGGTGATCGCCGAGTTGAGGTAGAAGTGGTCGTCGGCCATACGGGTGACGGTCATCTCGCACTCGATGCCGCCCAGCTCGGTAAGCATGTGAACGAGGCGGATGCCGCCGTCCCGTGCTGGAAGGCGGTTGGCTGAGAGGCGGCCGAGAAGGGCACCGGCGTCGGGTCCGGTGATGGCGAACTTGGCGAACGCGGTGAGATCGGCAATGCCGACCCGGTCTCGGACACCGTGGCACTCGGTGGCGACGATGTCGTGGGCGTTGGAGCGGCGCCACGAGTATTCCTCAGGCTCGCCGTAGTAGCGGGGGCGTTCCCAGCCCCAGACGTCCTGCCACTGGGCACCGAGGGCGTCGAGGTGGTCGGCGATGGGTGTGCGCTTCAGGGGCCGGCCGGCCGAGCGGTACTCGCCGGGCATTCGCACCTGGTACATCTCGTGGTACTCATCGATGGACTTATCGATCGTGTACTGCAAGTCGGACCAAGGGCCGAAGCGGCGGGGGTCCATCTCGCGGACGTTGATTTCGGTCTGGCCGTGGACCATCCACTGGGCGAGGTACTTGCCCGCTCCCGGACCTTGGGTGATTCCAATCGACGCGCCGGCACAGAACCAGTAGTTGCGGTGTCCGGCGGCCGGGCCCATGAGGTAGCCACCGTCGGGGGTGTGGGTGATGGGTCCGCTGACCACCTGCTTGATACCGGCCTCTGCGAACACCGGAAAGCGTTCGGCAGAGATTTCGAGCCATGGGGCAAGCTGTTCGAGGTCGGGCGGGGTGAGGTGGAAGTGGAGGTTCCAGTCGATGCCGTCGATGCCGTAGGTGATGGAGTCGTGGGTCTCGTATGGGCCGATGAGCAGGCTGTCGATCTCGCGGCGGTAGTAGCAGGACGAGCGGGGGTCGCGGATAACGGGCATCTCAATGTCGCAGGCCTGCATAGCGTCCAGCGGTTCGGTGATCAGGTACTGGTGGATCATCGACACGATGGGGACGTCGATGCCGGACATGGCGCCAAGCTGGGGGGCGTAGTGGCCGGCAGCGTTGACGACGTGGTCGCAGGTCACCCGTTCCTGTTGGCCACCCTTCTCCGTGGTGACCTGCCAGCGGCCGTCGGAGAGCTGGGTGACATCTGTGACCAGGGTATGGCGGGCGATCTGGGCGCCGAGTTGGCGGGCGCCGGCGGCCATAGCGTTGGTTGAGCCTGTGGGGTCGGACCAACCGTCATGCGGAGTGTGGAACCCGAGGATCACGTCGTCGATGGACTCCATGAGGGGGGCCAGGGTGCGGATGTCGTCGTGGCCGATGAGGTGCGACTCGATGCCGAGTGAATCGAGTATGGCCTGCACGTAGCGGTACCAATCGGCCTGATCCTGGTTGACGGCAAGGCGGATGGCGCCGCAGCCGTGCCAGCCGGTGGCCATGCCGGTCTCCTCCTCGAGCTTCGTATAGAGCTCGGCGCCGTAGGCATGGACTTTGGCCATGTTGAGGCTGCCGATGAAGTGGGGGACAAGACCGGCGGCGTGCCATGTCGAGCCGGAGGTGAGCTCGCCCTTCTCTATGAGGAGGGTGTCGGTCCAGCCCTCGTGGGCCAGGTGGTACAGGAGGCCGACGCCCATGGCACCGCCTCCGATGATCACGCACTGCGCGTCGTTGCGCATGGTGGGCTCGTTTCTCTGCTGGGGACCGGTGTAGGAGGATTGTTCCAAACCGAGTGAATGTGTATCGGGGATCATCGGTAGGTGGGTATGGCCGATCGATTGAGGTGGAGTTATTCCTACCGTGCCACCAGCCGAGATCATGCGGTGGCACTAATGCTGATAGTTGGACAATTCCAACCTCGAACCGTGCAGGCCCGTCACTATCGAGAACGACGGGCCACACCCGCGTTCGTGTGGCCGGCCTAGCGCTCGTTTGATGATGATGCTGGAAGGGGATCGGTCAATCAAGTGGGCGTTGGGTTAGCCGATCGCCTGGTACGGGTGGGGGCGATGGTGGGCCGCCGTTACCCTTCCCTCTGCGGGGTGGAGCAGTCTGGTAGCTCGTCGGGCTCATAACCCGAAGGTCGCGGGTTCGAATCCCGCCCCCGCCACCAAGCGAGGGGCCCGGGATCACAACGGTTCCGGGCCTTTCTGGTTTTCCTGTCCGGTCGCCTCGAAGACCCCGTGGGAGCATGTCGGCGTGGACATTTCCCTGAACCCGGCCGATCGGCGAGCCATCGCCGATCTTGCTGCCGTCTACGCGCAGGCCGTCGATGAGCGTGACTTCGAACGACTGCGTGGTGTCTTCACGGTTGATGCGGAACTCGATACCGGTTCATCGGTTCGGAGGGGGATCGACGAGATCTTGAACGTCATGGAGGGCCTCCGTCGTTACGAGTCGACCACCCACCTCGTCGGGGAGCAGGTCATCTCCTCGGTCGCTGTCGACACCTGTACCGTCGTGACCCCGTGTACTGCACATCACCTCACAGTCGACGGTCACTGTCGCACCGACCGGGTCATGCACATCCATTACCAAGACGAGTGCGTTCGAACCAAGGCCGACGGTTGGCGTATTCGCAGTCGTCGACTCGACGTGGCCCGGGTCGACGAGCAACCGGCGGGTTGACCAGCCGATGACCGCCGCCGTTCGCCCCTGGTCGGTTGTTGCCCGGAACCTTCCTGAGCATGCCGACAACCCGATTCACACCGACGAGGGCGCCCGGGCCGTCGGATTCGGCGCGGCGCTCATCGCCGGGACCACCGTCCACGCCTACCTAGCCCACCCGATCGTCGAGGCGTGGGGAGTGGACTGGCTGGCCGAGGGCACCTCAACGATCGAGTTCCTAGCGCCAGTGGAGGCCGGTGACCCGGTCGACTGTGTTCCAGTTCCAGCCGATGACGGATCGGTCGAGGTGCGAGCGGAGGTGGTTGGTGACCTACGGGCCCGACTGGTCGCATGGCGTGGCTCACCGGCAGGCGATGTTGCGCCTCTCGACGGCGAAAGGCTGCCCGACCATTTCGAACTGTTGGAGCACGGGTGGATCGACTATGCCCGTCGGGGCGGTGACGACCTGACGCTCTATTCGGATAGCGGGTTCGTGCACCCCTGCGGATGGTCGTCGCTGGCCAACAATGTGATGATCCGCCACCTGGTCAATGGGCCGTGGATCCACACCCGTAGTCGAATCGTCCACCATTCAACGGCCATGGTCGGGGCCACGGCACTGGTCGAAGCAAGGGTGGTGGACCGGTTCGAGACCCGGCGGGGGAACCGCGCCGTGGTCAACGTCGATATCTCGGTCGACGGCGGCCCCGTGGCGACCGTTCGACACGAGGCGCTGGTCAGCCTGACGCCGACCGTCCTCTAACTGGTCAGCTATCCATGCCGCCCGTTGGCATGTCCATCTGCATGACTGCGTCCGGGTCGAGGCCTGGGGCAAAGCCAGGGTCGACGACGATCAACAGTGCCCAGGTCACTGCCAAGACTCCGACGGTCCGGGCAAACCGTTCACCGTATTGCCAGTGTTTTTCCACGGCGATAACCAAAGCCAGGCCAATCATGGCGGCCACGTTCATCACCCCGAAGGCCACCATCAGGACCATCAACGCCCAGCAGCACCCGAGGCAGAACATTCCATGGTGGGCGCCGGCTCGCATGTCGCGCGCCGGACCCTTGAACCCGATGTAGCGCATGAGGTGGGCCAGCGGGCTACGACAGTGTTCCAGGCATCGCATCTTCAGCGGGGTCAACTGATAGAAACCGGCTGCCGTGAAGCAGGCCACAGCCACCCACTGGGCGACGGTCGGCCGGTCGGCGGCCAAGTCGCCGAACAGGTCGGCGGCGACGAAGGCCGCCACGCCGGTGGTCCCCCACGCCACCACGTAGCCGCTGCCAAACGCGGCTAGTCGGGGTCCTCTGAAGGTGGTGATGGTGCGGCCGTAGAGAAGGGCCAGCGGGGCCATCGACGACAGCATCATCGCGGCCATCATCAGCGTCCACATCACAAGGAATGGGCCGAACGACATGCCCATAGTGCCGGGCATACCCCAAAGGCCCATGTCCATCTGGACGGCCCACCCGATGGTCACGATCCAGCAGGCAGCGCCTAACAGGTGGATGGTGGTTGCTGATCTCCTGGAGTCGCCTCCAGGAGAGTTGTCTGCCGGTGCGGCCGGCGTGGGGTTCAGCCCTCCCAAGAGAAGGGGTTGGAAAAGCCGCTGAGGTTCTCGCCGCCAAACGAGATGCCCATGGCCGACACCGACGATGTCGACACCGGAGCCAAGCCGAGTACGGGACCGGCCGGGTGAGTGTCGATGGCGTGGAGCTCGACGAGGTCGCCTGACCCGTTGACATGGGGACGCCCGGTGTACGACGACGAGTCGCCGATCGACACCGTGTGCTCACCGTTCTCGGTGGAGATGGATATGGGCATGCGCTCGATGCCCAGGAAGTTCCCCAGCAGGGGGCCGAGGGCCGCGGGCGGTCCACCCAGTTCACCGCTGACCACGGCGCCGAGGGCCTCGACCTGGGCGTCGGAAGCGTCGGAGTCGACGACCAGTCCCACGTTCCAGCCGCCGTCGCTCATGAGTGGAGGTGAGTCGACCATTAGCACCATTGCGCAGCCGGCCATATCGGTGCCATTGACGTCGCCCGATTCGATACTGAAGGCCAGAGCGGCGTTGCATCGCTCGGTTGTCGCCGGGTACTCCATGTTGGACCACGTGCACGGACACGTCGCGGTGCAGGAACAGTTTTCGTAGAACGTTCCTGAGAGGTTCCAGGCCATCGTCGGTATTCCCTTCGTCCTGCCACCTCGTCATCAAGATGGACAACCCGAGGTTTCCATAGGCGATGGGGAGGGTCAAACGCCTACCGGATTCTCCAGGGAAGGGTGAGCGGGCCTACCTTTGACCATGGACGAACGACAGCTCTGTGTGCAACGGGCGGTTTGCGCATCACCCAGGACCATTTTCCCGGTGACCAGCGAGACCAACCTACGGGCCACCCTCGGCATCCTGGCTCGGACCATCGCTCCCGGACCTGGTCGCCTGGGTGCCGGGGAGGACTGACCGGTGGCTTGGATCCGGACAATCCGTGAGGACGAGTGGGAGGGCCCGCTGGCCGATCTGTACGGGCAGGTGGTCGACGCTGACCACGGCCGGGTGGACAACGTCATGCAGATCCACTCCCTGAACCCGAACGCCATGGTTGGGCACCTGGCCGTCTACGGGTCGGCCATGGCCGGCACGAAGACACTAAGGAAGGTCGAACGTGAACTTGTGGCCCTGGTGGTCAGCCGCTACAACGACTGTCACTACTGAACGACCCACCACCGGCGCGGTCTGCGCCGACTCCTCAGGGACGATGACCTTCTGGCCGCCATCGAGGACGACTGGCGCACCGCCGGCCTGTCGGACCAGCGCGCGGCGATGCTGGCCTACGCGGAGAAGTTGACCGCCCATCCCGGCGACATGGTGGAGGCTGACGTGGAGGCCCTTCGGTCCGTCGGCTTCAGCGACCGCGACGTGCTCGACATCTGCGAGGTAGTGGCCTACTACGCCTACGCCAACCGCATCGTGGACGGCCTCGGCGTATCGCTGGAGTCGTGGATCACCGAGGACTGAGCCGGTTGGCACCGGTTCTCGGCGCCCCGGGGTTCAGTTGAAGGCGGGGATGACCTCGTCGCAGAACAACTGCATGGATCGCTTCTGTTCCTCAAGCCCCAGACCGAGGCTGGCGTAGTAGATGAACTCGTCAACGCCGAGCGCCTCGTAGCGTCGGAGTTTGGCGACCACCTCGTCGGGTGTGCCGAACAGGAGATTTTCGCTCAACGTAGTTGGTTCGTAGTCCGCAGCGTTGGTTACCTGGTCCATGGGTATGGCTGCCGGGAAGCCGTCTTGGACGTCGCCCAGGTTCTTGAACAGGTTCTCGAACTGGCTGAGCTGCCGCTGGGCAGCCTCCACTGGCACCATCCACTCATCGACTGAGCCGTATACCGCGGTGTGGCGCATCAGCGCCCACGTTGGTCGGGGTGCCCCAGGGCTAGCGGTGATAGAGGCGTCCAACTGCTCCTTGTAGAGCTCGGCTTCGGCGAAGGGTCGGGCGATGGGCCACGACATGACATTGCATCCGTTGGCCACTGCGTAGTCGAACGTGATGGGTGACCGCGCGGCCACCCAGATCGGCGGGTGGGGCTGCTGAACTGGCTTGGGCACTGACGTTGACGTCGGGAACGACCAGAATTCGCCGTCGTGGGCGTAGTCGCCGGCCCACAGCTCCTTGAGGACGGGCAGCATCTCTTGCATGTAGCGCCAGGCATCGGACTGCTTCAGACCGGGGTGCATCCGGTCGAACTCGCGCTGGTAGGCCCCCGATCCGATGCCAAACTCGAGACGGCCGTCACTCACCAGGTCCAAGAACGCCGCCTCGCCGGCCAACTTGATGGGGTTCCAGTAGGCGGCGACGGCCACAGCGGTGCCCAGCCGGATCCGACTGGTGTGGCCGGCCCACCACGTCAGGATCTGCAGCGGGTTGGGAGCGATGGTCATCTCAAGGGCGTGGTGCTCGGCGGCCCATGCAGTGGTGAATCCTCCGGCTTCGGCCATCTGGACCATCTCGAGGGTGTGGCAGGCCACGTCGTCCATGGCGAGCGATTCGTCGAGCCGCTCCAGGTTGATGGCGAGTTGGAACTTCACGACAGTTTCTCCGAGTCAGGGTCGATAGGGGTCCGCTGGGCGAACGAGTCGCGTCGGAAACTATGGGGCAGCATGGGGAACCAGTCCTCACGGAGGCGCTGACCATCGACCATGCCGTGGCCGTCGAACGGCGGAGAGGTGGTGCCTGGACGCTGCACATAGCGGGCGTCGTCGCCGACCATACGCAGCGAGAAGGCCCGCCGGAGGTTCGCCGACCCTCGGGCACCGTGGACGGTCCGGTAGTGGAAGGCCACGGCGTCGCCCGGCTCACACGCCCACTCCATGACCTCGAACCGGTCAGGTTCATAGTCGGGATCTGGTACCGGCTGGAAGCCGCCGCTATGGGTCGTGTGGTCGTCACCGTAGAAGCCGGTCATGGTGGTCCAGCTCACCGGATGGACCGCCTCTTCCCAGAGGTGGGACCCGCGTATCAGCCGGAGGGTGGACTCCGCCGGTACGGGGTCCAGCGGGATCCAAATGCTGACCGTCTGAGGGCCGTCCACGAAGTAGTAAGGAGCGTCGCAGTGCCAAGGGGTAGGGCGGGGAGCGCCTGGCTCCTTGACCAGCACGTGCTCGTGGAACAACTGCACGGTCTCGGAGCGCATCAGGCCGGCGGCCACGTCGGCAATACCCGAATCGAAGGCGAACCGCTCGAACTCGGGGATCCGCGACCAGTTGCAGTAGTCGTCCCAGAAACGTCCGGCGTCGCCAGCGGTGCCGTTGTCGTCGAAGAACTTGCTGGGTTCGGCCTCGTTACGGGCTACACCGGCGGCCAACTCGTCGACCCAGTCGGCAAACAGGCCCTCGAGGTGCACGGCACCGTCGACGGCGAACGCGTCGGCCACCTCGTCGGAGATGGGAAGGGCGGTCGCGTGGTCGGCCACCGGGGCAGGATACGTCGCCCCATCTCCCCGGTGCTGGGGGAATGTGGAAGGTGACATTGGGCGAGTTGGAGCACTTTGTGGTCCTCGCCGAGCACGGCTCGGTGACCGACGCAGCTCGGGCCATCAGGCTGTCTCAGCCGGCCATGTCGAGCTCGTTGCAGGAGTTGGAGAAGCCCTCGGGGTGACTTTGTTCGTGCGGTACCGGGGCCAGGGCCTCGGCCTAGCCCACCGGAGAGCGGACCATGGCGGCGGTGCTGGATGCCTTAGCGGAGCTCGTCAGATCTTTGCTGCGGTTCCCCCGACAATTGGGGGCTGCACTTGGTGAACAAGTAACACTAATCCAGCAGATCAATAGCATCGCTTTGACGGATGCTCTGATGTCCGACAGCATCCGGGGGTGTCTTCGCTCTCCACCCCTTCGATCTCCAATGTGGTGGACCTACTGGGTGAGTTAGTGGGCTATCCCACCGAAAGCCGTTCTCCCAACGTCGATTTGATCGACCATTACGCGGATCGGGCCCGGAAGGCCGGTGCCGAGCTCGACGTGGTGCCCGGCGAGGTAGGGCGGGTCAACCTGCACCTCCGCTTCGGTCCGGACGCGCCGGGCGGGCTTTTGTTGTCGGGACACACCGACGTGGTGCCCGCTGGGACCGGTTGGGCTACCGACCCCTACGCCCTCACGGAGGTGGGCGGGCGGTTGGCCGCCCGAGGCACAGCCGATATGAAGGGCTTCTTGGCCGCCGCCCTCGTATTGCTTGAGGAAACTGACGTTGACGTCCTTCGGGCCCCGGTCCACCTGGGCCTCAGTTACGACGAGGAGATCGGCTGTGTCGGCGTCCGAGGCCTACTCGACGTGCTAGCCAGCGGGTCCACGGGTGCGGGGACGTGCGCGCCCGAGGTCGTGGTGGTGGGCGAGCCGACAGGGATGCGCCTGTGCAACGCCCACGCCGGCAAGGTCGCCCACCGGATCGACCTTACTGCGGCCTCCGGGCACTCCAGCCGGGCTGGAACCGAACCGACCGCCGTGCACGAAGGCGCTGCCCTGGCTGCCCTGGTCCAAGGCTTGAACGATCTCGATCGTGGCATCAGCGCCAACGTGGGGTCGATCCACGGTGGCGTGGCCGTCAATGTGTTGGCCCCGTCGTGCACGCTCGAGTTCGAGGTCCGGCATCGGGCCGACACCGATCCCGACGAGGTGCTGGCCGGTGTGCTGGAAGCGGTGGCCGATGCCAATCGCCGGCTCTCGGCTGTGGGCGGACACGCCACCTCCGAGTCGTTCATCGGCTACCCGGGCCTGGAGACCGATCCTTCGCTGGCCCCCGTCGCCGCCATGGTCGACCTGGCGGGCTGCGGTGAACCGGACTCCGTGGGGTTTGGTACCGAAGCCGGTTTGTACTCCGACCGGTTGGGCGTGCCGACGGTGATCGTCGGCCCCGGTGATATAGCAGACGCCCACCGTCCCAACGAGACCGTGGCCCCCGACCAACTCGAGCAGTGCGGTGATCTACTGCGTCGAACCATCCGCCGCTTCTGTTCCGACGACGGCTCGGCCGCCGTCGGGACAGCCCCAGTCGACCATCCCAGGTAAGGGAGATCCCCCATGAGTACCGCTACCGAAGAGGCGTCCGCCAGCGTCCCATGGCCCGAGCCCCCGGAAACCGACGAGGTTCTGGCTCGGGTCGATGCCCTGGGCCCGGCCTGGCGGGAGCGCGCCCGTGCCCTGGACGAAGGCGTCGAGTTCCCACACGAGAACTTCGCCGAGGCGAAGGCTGCCGGTCTACACGCCCTCTGCCTGCCCACCGATTACGGCGGCGCCGGCTGGTGGCTGGCCGGCCGGTTCAGCCCCTGGTACAAGGTGCTGGAGCGAATGGCCCGCTGGGAGACCAATACTGCCCAGTTGCTTCAGGTACACAACCATGCGGCAGGCATCATCGCCTTCCATTCCACGCCCGAACAGCGTGACCGGTTCCTGCCCGATATCGCCGATGGGGCCTTCTGCGCCTCGTTGGGCTCGGAGGCACACCTGTACGAGAACGGCGCCGAGGTTCTCGAATCCGAACTGACCCGGGTCGAGGGCGGCTACCGGCTGACGGCCCGGAAGGGATTTGCCTCGGTGGCCGCCGCCGCCAAGTACTTGATGGTTTGGTGCGCGGTGGAGGGCGACACGCCGTATGCGGGCCGGATGGTGTTCGCGGTGGTGGAGGTGGACTGGGAGGGCGTCGAGTTGTTGGATGACTGGCAGATGTTGGGTATGCGGTCCACCATCTCCTGCGGTGTGAAGTTCGACGACGTGTTCGTGCCCGACAGCCACGTGGTGGGCACCCCAGGCGGGTGGGTCACCGATGACCAGCGCACCTTCTCCTGTGCGTACGCCGCCAACCACCTGGGGTCGGCCCAGGGAGCTTTTGACTTCCTGACCGGCTACATCGGTGAGCGGCCGGACCTTGCTGAATCGGAGGCCGTAAGGGTGAAACTGGGCCAGATGGACGCTCAGCTGTTCGCCGCCCGATCCTGCCTGTACGCCACCGCGGCCCGGCTGGACCGGGGCGACGATCCCGACGAGTGCGAGGCCGACGCGGTGCGCACCATGCATCTGGCCAAGGACGCGGTGTTGACCATCCCCTATCAGGGTTTCGACCTGGTGGGCGCCCGGGCCTGTCACGAGCGGTACCCGCTGGGCCAGATGATGCGTGACGCCAGGACCTTCACCCTCCACTTCCGGGACGACCTCTACGTGGAACGCCTGGCCCAACTAGCCCTCGGCAAGGGCTTCTCGGCCAAGGGCGGCCGCGGGGGATCCACCCCCTTCGAAGAAGGGGCCGGGGCCACCGCCCAGGCCACCGCCGGGGCATGATCTGCTCCAACCGACCGCCGCAACCTAGGCCGTCCGCCATGAGAAAGCGTCCGACGCCATGACTCACCAGCGCATCCATCCCTTCAACACGAAGGAGACGTACCCCGAACAGAACCTCGACAACGACCTCAGCCAAGGTGTCGTGGCCCGCGGCACCATGGTTTTCCTGCGGGGCCAGGTCGCCCAGGATCTCGACACCCGGGAGTCGTTGCACACCGGCGACGCCGGCGCCCAGACGGCTAAGACCATGGAGAACATCGCCATGCTGCTGGCCGAGGCCGGCTCGGAGATGTCCCACATCTGCCGGATCGTCGTCTACCTGACCGACATCCGGTACCGGGAGGCCGTCTATCAGGAGATGGGAAGGTGGCTTCAGGGCGTCCACCCGTGCTCGACCGGCATCGTCGTGTCTGCCCTGGCCCGCCCCGAATGGGTGGTGGAGATCGAGGTCACCGCGGTGATCCCCGACTGACCTATTCAATAGACCAGCCCGACCGAACGGATCTCCACCTGATGACCCCCCAGCCCGAGACCGGCGCCTTGTTTTCTGGTCTGCGTAGCGTGGCCGACGGACCCCTGTCGGCTGCCACCAACATGCCGCCGGCCATGTACCACTCCGAGGCGGTGCTGGCTCTCGAACAAGAGCGAGCCTTCGGCCGGGACTGGGTGTCGCCCGGTCTGGCTGCCGAGATCCCCGAGGTGGGTGACCACCTGATCTGGTCGATCGCCGACCAGCCGGTGTTCTGCGTCCGCGACGGTGATGGCCGGGTCCGGACGTTCTCCAATGTGTGCCGGCACCGGATGATGACCCTGGTGGCCGGCGACGGGAACTCACGGCGGATTACCTGTCCGTACCATTCGTGGACATACGACCTGGGTGGACAACTAGTGGGCACGAACCACATGGAGCGCACCGACGGATTCGACCGGGCTGACATCTGCCTGCCCGAGATCCGTACCGAACTCTGGCAGGGGTGGATCTACTGCACGTTGGACGACGACGCTCTGTCGGTGGCAGACCTACTGGCCCCCATCGAGCGCATCGTGGCGCTCTACGGGGTGGCCGACTACGTGCCGATCCACCGGGTGGATGAGGTGTGGGACGGGAACTGGAAGTTCCTCACCGAGAATTTCATGGAGGGCTACCACCTGCCTGTCACCCACCGGGTCACGCTCGGAACCTGGATGCCCATGGACTCGGTGGTGTTCCCCGACGAGCGCCACGGAGCGTTCACGTACCAGATGTTCGAGAAGGACGAGAACGCCATCTACGGGCGGGCCCATCCGGACAACAACCGCCTAGAGGGGGCATGGAGGAGCACCACGTTCATGCCGACCGTGTTCCCCGCCCACATGTACATCCTCGCCCCCGACCACCTCTGGTACCTATCACTACGACCCCGAGGCACGGGGCAGGTCGAGTTGCGGTTCGGGATCGCCCTAGCACCCGAAGTGCACGCTTCCCTGGTCGAACCCGAGGCGTGGATCACCGAGATGGTCGACTTCTTCACCGCGGTCTGCGAGGAGGACCGCATGGTGGTGGAGGGAATCCATGCCGGATCCCGCTCGTCGCTGGCCAGGCCAGGCCCGTTGAGTTGGCTCGAGCATGAACTGCACCACTTCATGGGCTATCTGGCCGACCGCCTGACGCCCGTCGACTAATCCCCGACCCGGGAGCCCACCATGACCTTTTCCATCACCGGACACTGCGCCAGAACCGGTATGGCCGGGGTGGCCATCACCACCTCGTCCATCTGCGTGGGGTCGCGCTGCCCGCATGCCAGGGCCGGCGTGGGCGCCGTGGCCACCCAGAACGTCACCGACCCGACCTTGGCTGCCCGTGTGTTCGAACGCCTAGAGGCCGGTCAAACGGCTACCGAAGCTGTGGCCACTGTCATGGACGGTCGAGTCAACGCCGACTACCGGCAACTAGCGGTGGTCGACATGGCCGGTCGGACCGGACACTTCACCGGGGCCCACATCCTTGGCACCAACCGTGTCGTGGAGGGTGACCATTGCATCGCAGCGGGCAATCTGCTCTCGACGTCGGAGGTCCCGGTCGCCATGGTGGCCGGCTTTGAGGCCGATCCCGAGGCCCATCTGGCCGATCGTCTACTACGTGGCCTAGAGGCCGGGTTAGCCGCTGGTGGTGAGGAGGGCCCGGTGCACTCGGCTGCCCTCGTCGTCCACCACGATCAGCCGTTCGCCCTGGTCGACCTACGGTGCGACTGGGACGAAGACGACCCGGTGGTCGTGCTACGTCGTCTGTGGACCGATTACGAACCCCAGATGCAGCCCTATCTGGATCGGGCCGTGAACCCGGGGGTAGCGCCCAGCTACGGCGTGGCCGGCGACCAGTGAGTAGATACCGGTGCTGACCGACGAACAGATCGGGAAGTTCCGGCGCGATGGGGTCTTGACAGTTCCCAACGCCGTCACCTCGAATCAACTGGCAGCGCTGCGGGCCGACATGGACCGCTGGGTCGATGAGAGCCGGTCCCACGACGGGCCCTACGGAGAGACGACCGACGGGCGTCCCCGATTCGACGTTCAACCGGGCCATTCGGAGGACCGGCCGGCGTTACGGCGGGTCTCGGCGCCCACGGAGGTCTCAGTTGCCCACCGCGAGGTCATGGCCGACAGTGCCATGGTCGACATGGTGGCTGACCTGATCGGGCCGGACGTCCGGCTCCACCACACCAAGGTCAACACCAAACTTCCCGGGGCCACGACCGAGGTGCAGTGGCACCAGGACTTCCCGTTCACCCCGCACTCCAACGCCGACCTAGTGACCGCCTTGCTGATGGTTGACGAAGTGACCGCTGAGAACGGCCCTCTAGAGGTGGTCCCGGGTTCACATAAGGGCCCGATCCACTCGCTATGGCACGACGGGGTTTTCACCGGAGCCATCCACCCCGACGCCGCCGCTGCGATGCGTGACGCTGCCGTACCGTGCATGGGTCCGGCGGGTTCGGTGTGTCTGATGCACACTCGGCTGGCCCACGCCTCGGCTCCTAACCGGTCGAACCGGTCCCGGACCCTGTTCATTTGTGTCTACGGGGCAGGCGATGCCGTGCCGTGTGGCCCTAACCCGGTGCCTACCACCCATCAGGGGTTGTTCGTGCGGGGTTCGGATCCCGGTCGGGTCCGGACCGGAGACTTCGAGATGCACCTGCCCGAACCGCCGATGGGAGCTTCGTTCTTCACCCAGCAGGAGGCCTCGGGTGTTGATCCGAGGCGAGGGTGATGGTGCGTCGATCGGTGGCATCCGACGACCGGCTCCGATCGTGAGCCCGGGGGTTCCGGACCGACTACCTTGCCGTTTCCGAAGCCGTCTGAGATGGGGGGCCATCGATGAGCCGTGAGCGCCGTCGACGAGGCCGGGATGCACGCACCGCAGCGCGGGCGGCTGGACCGGCCACCGTGGTGCTTCAACCACGGCGGCGAATCCCCACCTACGAACTGCTCGACGAAGGGTCGCTGGACCGCCTCGAAGCCCACGCCGACTGGATCCTCGATGAGATCGGCATCGAAATCCGCGGCGACGAGGAGGCAGTTGAACTGTTCAGGGCGGTTGGTGCCCGCGTCGAGGGGGAGCGGGTGCGGTTTGATCCGGGCATGGCGCGAAGCCTGTGCACCACGGCGCCGGCCGAGTTCGCCATGCACGGACGCGATGAACGCCACACGGTGATGGTTGGTGGCGACCACGTCGTCTTCTCACCTGCCTACGGCTCACCGTTCGTGTCGGACCTCGATGACGGTCGGCGCTACGCCACGCTGGCCGACTTCGAAAACCTGGTGAAGCTGACCTACGTATCGCCGTGGCTGCAGCACTCAGGTGGAACGGTGTGCGAGCCGGTGGACGTGCCGGTCAACAAGCGGCATCTCGACATGGTGTATGCCCACCTGCGCTGGTCAACCAAGCCGTTCATGGGCGGGGTGACGACGCCGGAACGAGCCGAGGACTCCGTCGCCATGGCCCGCATCGCTTTCGGGGCCGACCGCCTCGAACGGGACTGCGTTGTCCAGGGGAACATCAACGTCAATTCGCCGCTGGTCTTCGACAACGTGATGACCGGGGCGCTCAAGGCGTACGCCCGGGCCAACCAGGGCAACGTGATCTCACCCTTCATCATCGGGGGCGCCATGGGCCCGGTCACCCAGCCGGCGCTCATTGCCCAGGCTCACGCCGAGACCATGGTCGGCATCGCTCTGGCCCAATTGGTGCGTCCCGGTTCACCTGTGGTCTACGGCAGCTTTCTGACCACCATGGACCTGCGCAGCGGAGCACCGACTTTCGGGACGCCCGAGGCGGTACTAGCCACCTACGCCATGGGTCAACTGTCGCGCCGGCTGGGACTGCCACTGCGTTGCGGCGGTCACTACACGGCGTCCAAGGTGGCCGACGCCCAGGCGATGATGGAATCGGCCGATGCCATGGGGGCGTCCATCTATGCCGGGGCCAACTTCGTGCACCAGGCCGCTGGCTGGTTGGAGGGCGGGCTGGTCACCGGTTACGAGAAGTTCGTGATGGATGCCGACCACCTGGGGATGCTCATCAGACGCATGAGGGGTCTCGTGGTCGACGATGACTCGTTGGCCATCGAGGGCTACCGGGAGGCCGGGCCGGGAACGGCCCATCTAGGGACTGCCCATACCCTGTCGCACTTCGAGGAAGCCAACTACAACTCGGTGCTCCTCGACACCAACTCCTTCGAGCAGTGGGCCGAGGACGGCGGGCGGGACATGCAGCAGCGGGCCAACGTCCTCTGGAAGCGCATGCTGGCCAACTACGAGCCCCCGGAGATCGACCCCGGGACGGATTCCGAGTTGCAGGCGTTCATGGCTGAACGCAAGGGTGCCGAAGACGACGCCTGGTACTGAGGATTCTTAACGAAACTGGACCTCGGGTCCACCCTGCCCTCACCAGCGCCGCGGTGGGTGGCAATGTGTCCATGGTCATGTGGCTGGGCCAGGTCATGGATCGACGGTTATCGTGGACGCCCATCGGCCATGTGTTCCTGGCGGCCCCGGGTGGAGGAGTCCTCACCCAGGTGCTAGTGGGCCGATCGGGAAGGATGGCGTCAGTAGGAGCGTCGTTCGGTGGCGTCGTGATACAACACGTCTGATAGGGCGGCGTTGGCCGACGCCCGGACTGCTCGGCCTTCGGCAGTCATCTCGAACTTTGGTCGGGGTACGACGAGGAATGCCGGGTCCATGGGGGCGTCACCGACGGCCAGCACGTGGTGCTCGCCTCGTTCCGGGTGGGCATCGACTCCGACGTAGGACTGGAAGGCCACGCCCACCCGTCGGGCACTGGACCCGTTGGGTCGTGACCCGTGGATCAGGTGCGGGTGGTGGAGCGACATCTGGCCGGGCTGGAGCACCACGTCGACGGCCGTGTCGGGGTCGAAGTCGCTCACGTGCTGACCTCTGGTCAGGATGTTGTCCGGCCCGTACCGGTCCTCGTGGGGGCGGATGCCGTCGAGGTGGGTGGCAGGAGCCATGGCCACACACCCGTTGTCCGACGTGCTGGGAGTCAGAGCCAGCCAGGCGGTGACCATGTCGGTCCCCTCAAATCCCATGTAGGTGGAGTCCTGGTGCCAACTCACGTAGGCCGTGGTACCCGGGTCCTTGATGAACAGCACTGAGTTGAGCAGGGCAGCGGGCCTGTCCACGAGTGACGCCACGCAACCCAGGATTGTCGGGTGGAGGGCCAGATCGGCCAGAAACGGCAGGACTAGGTGGGCGTTGTTGCGGTGGCCGCCGTGCAGGTCCTCGGGGTATCGGGTCTCGGCCTCTTCGAGGGCGGCGAGGATGGCAGAGGCCTCGCCGGTCGTAAGTACGTCGATCGGGGCGAGCCAGCCGTCACTCCAGTACCGGGAGACTTGCTCGTCAGTGAGTAACGGCATGGCCGCGGACGGTAGCCGAGGCTCCGGCGTCCGACAGCGGTGGGTGAGGTCGGGTCGCCAGTATCTTCGGACAATGGACGGAGCAGGTCGGTTGCGGGTTCTGGCCAGGGGTGTCATGGCAGCCTGCCCGGGTTGTGGAGGAAGGGGCTTGTTCCGCCGTCCGTCCCGTCGAGGCTGGTTGCGGATCCGCGAGGCATGTCCCAGTTGTGGGCTCGCCTTCGAGCGCACCCACGGTCACTGGATAGGGGCGGTGGCTGTCAACACCGTCCTGTCCACAGTGGCGATCCTGATCGTGTTGATCGTCGCGTTCGTTGTGGCATGGCCCGACCCGGAGGTCCTCGAGGTCCTGATGCCCACAGTTGCCACCTCGCTGATGGCACCGTTGACCTTCGCCCCGATTAGCCGCAGTCTCTGGACGGCCATGGTTGTTCTCGTGCTGCCACCGGAGGATCCACCCTTGCTGGACACACGTCCGATCTAGCCTTCGCTAACCCCCGCCCAACGACCGAAGCGGGCCGCTACCCGAGAGGAGAGGGAAGCCATGCCAGATGTTGAGCTTCCGTTCAGCCGTGAGGAATACGCACAGCGCCTGGCCAAGGTGCGTAGAGCCATGGAGGCTCGTGGCATCGAGGTGCTGGTAGCCGCCGACCCGTCCAACATGTCGTGGTTGACCGGCTACGACGGCTGGTCGTTCTATACGCCCCAGGCGGTGGTGGTTACCCACGACGGAGAGCCGTGGTGGTGGGGCCGACGGATGGACGCCAACGGTGCTCGGCGCACCGTCTACATGGACGAGGCCCGCATCCTGGACTACTCCGACGACCACGTCATGTCGACCGAGAAGCACGCTTTCGGGCAGTTGGCCGGGCTGCTGGACGGGATGGGGCACGGGTCAGCCCGGATCGGCGTGGAACTCGACAACTACTATTACTCTGCGGCCGCGCACCAGCACCTCTGTGCCGGCCTCCCCGCCGCCGACGTGGTGGACGCTACGGCGCTCGTCAACTGGCAGCGGGGGGTCAAGTCCGCCCAGGAACTGGTGTACATGAGGCGAGGTGCCAGGATCGTCGAGTTGATGCACGCCCGGATCCGCGAGATCATCGAACCGGGCATGCGTAAGTGCGACCTGGCTGCTGAGATCTACGCCACCGGGGTGTCGGGCACTGAGGAGTTCGGCGGCGACTACCCGGCCTTCGTGCCCATGCTGCCCACCGGGGCGGACGCCTCGGCCCCTCACCTGACATGGGACGACAAGCCCCTAAAGACAGGCGAGGGCACGTTCTTCGAGATCGCTGGCGCCCATCGCCGCTATCAACTTCCTCTGTGTCGGACGACGTTCCTGGGGTCACTGCCCAGCGACATGCGTCGCGCCGAGAAGGCGGTGCTGGACGCCCTAGACGCCGGGTTGGACGCGGCGCGGGCCGGGAACCGGGCTAGTGACCTGGCCCGCCGGTTCTTCTCAGTCATGGAGGACGCGGGCTTCCACAAGGAGGGCCGCTGTGGCTACCCCATCGGCATCAGCTATCCGCCGGACTGGGGGGAACGGACCATCTCTCTGAGGGCCACCGACGACTCGGTGCTGGAGCCGGGCATGACCTTCCACTTCATGCCCGGCCTGTGGATGGACACGTGGGGTCTGGAGATCACAGAGAGTTTCGTGGTCGTCGAGGACGGGCCCGGCGAGCCGCTGGCCGACGTATCCCGCGGCATCCACGTAAAGGGGTGACCGTGCCCGTCGACCCGCCGCCCATCGATGAGGTACTGACCCTCCTTGAGGACCTGGTTGCCTTCCCGTCGGTCGCTCTGACCCCCAACGTCGACCTGATCGCATACGTGGAGGACCTACTGCGGCCTCACTGCACCGACATCGTGCTTACCCACGATGAGACCGGGACGAAGGCCAACCTGTTCGCCACCATTGGCCCCGCCGTGGACGGGGGGGTCATGCTGGCCGGCCACAGCGACGTCGTCCCCGTTGATCCTGCCGACTGGGCCACGCCTCCATTCGTCGCCACTCGACTGGGTGACCGCATCTACGGGCGAGGCACCGCCGACATGAAGGGGTTCGTGGCCTGCGCTCTGACCCTCGTTCCCCGGTGGGCGGCCCTGGATCTAGTCCGGCCGGTCCACGTTGCCCTCACCTTCGACGAGGAGGACGGCTTCCATGGCGCCCCAATCCTTATTGCCTCCCTGGCCGGTGCCCCCCAGCCCGTCGCGGCCATCGTCGGGGAGCCGACCGGCCTCCAGTTGATTGGGGCCCACAAGGGTTGCTACGAATACACCACCACGGTCACCGGCATGAACGGGCACAGCTCTCGTCCCACCGAGGCGGTCAGCGCGGTACACCACGCCACTCGCTGGATAGGCGCTTTGCTGGACCTGGATGCTGATCTGGCTGGCCGCGCGCGGGCCGACAGTCGGTTCGAACCGCCGCACACCACGACCAACGTCGGCGTGGTCGGTGGAGGGCTGGCCCGGTGCACGGTGGCGGGCGAGTGCTCGTTCGAATGGGAGATGCGTCCCGTCCAGGGTGACGACGCCGGCTTCGTGAAGGAGCGGATGGCCGCTGTCGAAGCCACGTTGCTGGCGGAGATGCGTGCAGTGCACCCGGGGGCGGCCATCGAGACCGAGGCGGTGTGCGAGATCGACGGCCTCGAATGGGTCGAGGCTTCCCCAGCTCTCGACCTCATGAGGTCCCTGCTGGGTGGCGACCCGCCGGTCGGCGTGGTGGCCTACGGCACCGAGGCGGGGCTCTACCAGGCGGCTGGTATCCCGTCGGTGGTGTGGGGACCAGGTGACATAGCGGTAGCGCACCGGCCCGACGAGTTTGTGGAGGTGGCCGATCTCGAGGCCTGCCTGACCGTATTGGCCGGGCTAGGCGACCACCTCACCCGCTGAACCTGCTGGCCATGGGGAACCTCGCTACGCCCGAAGTGGTGTCAGCTTTCGACGTAGACGGGTTCGCTTTGGTGAACCGGCTGGTGTCCGAAGAGATTGTGGTCGCGCTGCACGATCGGTTCGATCGACTGTTCCGAGGGGAGTTCGAGACCGGGGTGGCGCCCGATGAGGTCAACTGGCAGGAGGGAACCGGCGATCCAACCCTCACTCGGCAACTGTGCAACGCCTGGCGGGCCGACCGGCTCGTGGCCTCCGTGGTCTTGTCGCCGGCGTTAGGTGAGGCGTTGGCCTGTCTAGCCGGGTGGCCAGGGGCACGGATCATCCAGGACAACGCGTTGTGGAAGCCACCGGGTGCCAGGTCGGTGGGGTTTCACCGGGACAACGCCTACCTGGCCTGGTACCAGCCGCGGGAGATGGCCACGTGTTGGATGGCGCTAGACGCCACATCGGCGGCGTCGGGCACGGTCTGCTTTAGCCGTGGGTCGCACAAGTGGTCCACCGGCGACGATCCGGCCATGGAGTTCCACGGTCCTGAGAACCACCGGGCCCCGATGGAGGCCGCGGCGACCGCCGAGGGGCTGGTTCCCGAGGTGGTTCCGGTGGAGGTCCCGGCAGGCGGCGGCTCGTTCCACCACGGATGGACCTGGCACGGGTCGGACGCCAACCGGTCCGACGTGCACCGCCGCACACTGGTGCTGCACTGCGCCAGTAGTGAAGCCCGCTTTCACCGCCCGGGGTTCGGCGAGGGCAACGGGCCGATCTACACCAGGTACGCGCACGCCGACCACGACATGATGGACGAGGCCCACTTCCCCGTCCTATGGACTACCGACGGCTACCGCAGCCCCGGCCTGCCCGAACCACCTACGGTCTAGACAGTCTCACGGATCAGTTATAGGCTCTCACTTCATCGCGTTCGGGGGCTCGTTCCCGGTGGCGCGTGTCCGATCGAATCCATATCCGGTACAGGAGTGCACCGATGACCCGCATGACCCCCAGCGAGGCCTTCGTCGAGACGATGGTGGCCAACGGCGTCACCACCATCTTCGGCATCATGGGCTCGGCGTTCATGGACGCCATGGATATCTTCGTCCCGGCGGGCATCCGCCTAGTTCCCGTGGTCCACGAGCAGGGTGCCGCCCACATGGCCGACGGCTATGCCCGGGTCAGCGGTCGTCACGGCGTGGTCATAGGCCAGAACGGTCCCGGTATCTCCAACTGCGTCACCGCCATCGCCGCGGCCTTCTGGGCCCACAGCCCGGTCGTAATGATCACCCCGGAGACCGGCACCATGGGCCAGGGCCTGGGTGGCTTCCAGGAGGCCAACCAACTCCCGATGTTCCAGGAGTTCGTCAAGTACCAGGGCCACATCGCCAACGAGCATCGCATGGCAGAGATCACGGCCCGATGCTTCGACCGGGCGATGTCGGAAATCGGCCCTACCCAACTGAACATTCCCCGCGACCGCTTCTACGGCGACATTGACGTCGAGATCGCCGAGCCGATGCGCCTGGACCGCGGCCCCGGTGGCGCCGCCAGCCTTGATGAGGCGGCCGACATGCTGGCCGCCGCTGAGTTCCCGGTCATGGTGGCCGGTGGCGGCGTGGTCCTGGGCGACTCGGTGGCCGAGGCCATCACCCTGGCCGAGCGCCTGGGCTGCCCGGTGGTCAACAGCTACCTGCACAACGACTCGTTTCCGGCCAGCCATCCGCAGTGGTGTGGCCCGCTGGGCTATCAGGGCTCCAAGGCGGCCATGAAGCTCATTGCTCAGGCCGACGTGGTCCTAGCTCTGGGTACCCGCCTGGGCCCGTTCGGGACCCTTCCGCAGCACGACATGGACTACTGGCCGAAGGACGCCAAGATCATCCAGGTCGACGCTGATCACAAGATGCTTGGTCTAGTCAAGAAGATCTCGGTGGGGATTTGCGGTGACGCTGGCGCGGCGGCGATCGCACTGGCCGAGCGACTTGACGAAAGGATCCTGGCCTGTGACGTCAATCGTGACCACCGGGCTCAACTCACCGCTGCCGAGAAAGCCGACTGGGAGGCCGAGCTGGAGGAGTGGACACACGAGACCGACGACTTCAGCGTGGACATGATCAAGCAGGCCATTGACGAGGAGGACAACTGGCTCCACCCCCGACAGGTTCTTCGCGAACTGGAGAAGGCCATGCCGGCCCGAGTCATGGTTTCTACAGACATTGGGAACATCAACTCGGTCGCCAATAGCTACCTGCGGTTCGAAGAGCCCCGTTCCTTCTTTGCCGCCATGAGTTGGGGGAACTGTGGTTACGCCCTGCCGACCATCATCGGGGCCAAGGCCGCTGCTCCCGACCGTCCAGCCGTCGCCTACGCCGGTGACGGCGCATGGGCCATGAGCATGGTCGAGATCATGACGGCGGTACGCCATGAGATACCTGTCACCGCGGTGGTGTTCCACAACCGGCAGTGGGGAGCCGAGAAGAAGAACCAAGTCGACTTCTATGGACAACGTTTCGTCGCCGGGGAACTGGAGGGTGGCGAGAGCTACTCCGAGATAGCCCGTGCCATGGGTGCCGAAGGCGTTCGGGTGGACCAGCTTGAAGATGTGGGCCCAGCGTTGTCAGCGGCCGTTGATGCTCAGATGAACGCGGGCAAGACCACGGTGATCGAGGTCATGTGCACTAAGGAACTCGGCGACCCGTTCCGCAAGGATGCGTTGTCCGTTCCGGTACGTCACCTTGACAAGTATGCCGACTTCACCTGACCAGGCCCGTCGATGACCCGACTTCAGCCCTCAACTGCTGGGGCAGGCTCGTGAGAAACGTCCTCTGGGCCGAGGTGGCGAGTCCAGGCGGCAAATTCGAGAACTATCCCGTCAGGGTCCTGAAAATAGATCGACCTCACGAAGACCCCGTCGTGTAACTCTCGAGACACGCCCCACTCGGATTCGTCATGGTTGACCACCTCTGAACAGTCGATGCCGGCATCGCGAAGGCGGGGAACGAGACTGTCGATGGTTTCGCAGTCGACGTTGAAGGCCAAGTGGTTCATGGAGCCGTGCGCGGAGTGGATGCCGCCACGGTCAGGCCGGTCGGCCGGCATGGCAATGCCGGGTGCAACTCCAGGCCCATCAGGAAACCAGAAGAACGCCAACTGGTTGTTGCCGCCAGCATCGAAGAAGAAATGCTGGCCTACCCCACCCCCCAACTCGACGGTCTTCACGAGGGGCATTCCCAGTAGGCCTTCGTAGAACGCCACCGTGGCTGCCATGTCACTGCAGACGAGGGCGAGGTGGTTGATTCCCTGGACACCGAACGGTCCGGTCGTCTGGCTGGTGTTAGCTATGGCGGCGGCCCCGGAAGATTCCGATCCTTCCAACTTCCCGGCCATGAGAACACCCTAGGCGGCCTGCCAGAATCGATCTCGTGCCCACCTCCGTGCCCGAAGACCAGCTGACTGACTTCACCGACCGCGTCGTCGTGGTCACTGGTGGAAGCCGAGGGCTCGGTCGGTCCATGGTCGAGGCGTTCGCTCGGTGTGGCGCAGACGTAGTGGTGGCTAGCCGCAAACTGCCCAACTGTGAGACGGTGGCCGCCGCCGTGGTCGAGACGACCGGTCGACGGGCGCTTCCGGTTGCCTGCCATGTCGGTGATTGGGACCAATGCGACGCCCTGGTAGAGGCCACCTACGTTGAGTTTGGTCGATGCGACGTACTGGTCAACAACGCTGGCAGCTCGCCGCTCTATCCATCACTCGCGCAGGCCACCCCAGAGCTGTTTGACAAGACGATCGCCACCAACCTGAGGGGCACGTTCCGGCTGTCGGCTTCCTTCGGGTCCCGAATGTTCGATGCCGGAGGCGGGTGCATCGTCAACGTGAGCTCCATCTCGGCTTCGGCCCCGACTGCAGTGGAGGCCATCTACGGAGCGGCGAAGGCCGGTGTCCACTCGCTCACAGAATCATTCGCACGCGCATACGCACCGACGGTCCGTGTCAACTGCCTGCAGCCGGGCCCTTTTCTGACCGACATCTCGACCCACTGGCCCGAGAGTTCACACGAGGGTTTCCGCCAGCGCCTTGCGCTGCAGCGGGCCGGCAACGCTGAAGAGATCGTGGGTGCCGCTCTCTACCTGGCATCGGACGCCGCCTCGTTCACAACCGGATCGGTGGTGAAGGTCGACGGCGGCGCGGTCTATGGGACCGGCTGAGAACTCGGAGTGGGGAAGCTGACGGCGTCAATGCTCGTCCCCGGGAAGGAGACCGAGGAGTTGCCGCCCTTCACCTTCAGTCGGTACGCCGAGGGAGCCACGTTCAGTGATCGCAGTTCGAACTGTCCCTGGGCCTAGTCCCACCCGACAGCTCTAGCTCGGTGGAGTTCGATCGACGACGCTCGCCGTACCATGCACCGATGGCTGGAGGAATCGTCCACACCGAGCTGGTTGGGGTGCTGCGTGACGTAGTCGGTCCCGCCGGATGGCTCGATCCGACCGACGCAGTCGGCATGGTTGTCGACTTCCGAGGCCTCTTCTCGGGTGAGCCGGTGGCCATCGTGAGACCGGGGACCGTCGACGAGGTGCGAGCTGTGGTTCGGGCTTGTGCGGCGACCGGTGTCGCCATCGTCACCCAGGGTGGAAATACATCGCTATCCGGGGGCTCGGTGCCGACCGATGATCGTCCGTCGGTCTTGCTGTCCACATCACGAATGAATCGGATTCTCAGCGTGGATCCAGCCCGGTTCACCATCACCGCTGAGGCGGGGTGCACCATCGAGCAGGTCCAGCAGGCGGCCGCCGCAGTGGGTCTACAGCTGGGCATGGACTGGGGTGCTCGGGGCACGGCCACGGTGGGCGGAGCGGTCTCGACCAATGCCGGCGGCCTGAACGTGCTGCGCTACGGCCCGGCCCGGGACAGTGTCCTGGGTCTGGAGGCGGTGCTGGCCGACGGCGAGGTGTTTGACGGCCTGCGGGCACTTCGCAAGGACAGCACTGGCTACGACCTGAAGCATCTATTCATCGGTGGGGAGGGGTCGGTCGGGGTGGTCACCCGGGTGGTGCTGCGGCTCCATCCCCGCCAGGATCACCACCGCACGATGTTCGCCGCCTTGTCCGAGTTGGAGGCCATCCATGAACTATTCGCCATGGCGTGCGCCCGGGACCATGCAGGCCTGACGGCCTTCGAGTTGGTGCCCGAGATCGGAGTGGCGGGCACCATCTCCACGTTCGGCGTCACCCGCCCTTTGGCCACCGAGGCCGAGTGGTACCTCCTGGCCCGGTTCTCGGGCACCTCGCCGGTGGACACCACTGTCGAGGGGTTCCTGGTCGACGCGGTGGACGCCGGCCTGGTGGTGGACGCCGCGGTGGCCGGCACGGCGGTTCAGGAAGAGAACCTTTGGATGATGCGCGACGAGTTGCCGCCGGAGACCCTGTTCGATGCCAAGGGTGCCAAGTTCGACGCCGCAGTGCCCATTGACCGACTGGCCGAGTTCCAGCGGGCGGCCGAGGCGATGGTCACTGAAATGTGTGGCGACGACGGGCTGGTCTACTCGTTCGGCCACCTGGGGGACGGGAATCTCCACCTGTATGTGGTGTCGTCCCTGGAGCGGGGGAGCCGTATGGATCCGGTCCTGGTCGATGAGGTCACGGCGGCCATCGATGGTTTAATCCGGGACATGGGGGGCACGGTGAGCGCCGAGCACGGCGTAGGCCAGGAGTTGCTGGACCGGGTGGGTCGTCAGAAGTCGGCCGTGGAACTGGATCTGATGCGGAGGGTCAAGGCGGCGTTGGACCCCGATGACCTGTTCAACCCGGGAAGAGGCGCGCACTGCGCCCCAGTTCCAGAGGTCGAAGCCGCGGAGGCGACGTGACAGTGGGACGACCGAGGGCCACGGTGGCCGCTATGGCGCCGTACCGGCCGGGAAAGTCGTTGGCCATGGCCGCTGACGAGTACGGCTTCGACCTAGAGGCGGTGGCCGAGTCGGCGAAGCTGTCGTCCAACGAGAACCCGTACCCGCCGGTGCCGTCGGTGGTCGCCGCGATCGCGGCGGCGGCTGGCGACGTCAACCGCTACGGGGACCACCGGGCGGCTGAGCTCCGGGAGGCACTGGGGGTGTGGCTGGGCGTGGATCCCGAACGGGTAGCCACCGGCTGCGGATCGGTAGGCCTGCTCCAGCAGTTGTTCCTCGCCTACGTGGGCCCTGGGGACGAGGTGGTCTACCCGTGGCCGTCGTTCGAGGCCTACCCGGTGGATGTGGCCATCACAGGTGGCGTAGAGGTAGCCGTGCCGTTGGTCAACCACGCCTTCGACCTGGACGCGGTGGCCAACGCTGTGACACCGCGCGCCAAGTTGGTGGTGCTGGCCAATCCCAACAACCCGACGGGTACCGCGGTTCATGTGGACCAGATACGCGGCCTGCTCCAGCAGGTGCCCGACGACGTCCTGGTGGTGGTCGACGAGGCCTACCGGGAGTTCGCGACCACCAACCTGGGTGATCCGATCACCGAACTGATGCCCGACTACCCCAACGTGGTGGTGCTTCGCACGTTTTCCAAGGCCTACGGGCTGGCCGCCCTACGGACCGGCTACGCGATCGCCGATCCGTCGGTTGTCACTCAGATCGACAAAGTACTGATCCCGTTCGCTGTGAACCATCTGGCTCAGGTGGCGTCGCTGGCTGCCATCGAAGCCCGGGACGAAGCCCGGGTGATCATCGACCGCTTGGTGTCCGAACGGGACCGGGTCGTCGACGCCCTAAGGGGCTACGGGTGGGAGATACCCGACGCGCACGCCAACTTCGTGTGGCTTCCGCTGGGCGAGCGTACCGACGAGGTCTTTCCCGCTTTGGAGCGGCGGGGCGTGGTGGTGCGACCGTTTCCAGAAGTGGGGATCCGGGTCACGATAGGCACGCCAGCCGAGAACGATCGGTTTCTGGAGGTACTGGCCGACCTGGACTGACGGCGGTCCGTCCCGCCGCGAGCCAGCCGGGGCGAGGTGTGCCCGCACCTATGAGGATCCGCATTGGACATGCTGCGTATGGTGATCATCTCGGCCATTTTCGGCTGGCAAATGGCAGGGTGGAGCGGAGAGCTCGCCGACGTTCAACGGGGCTCTTCGGCGGTTGCCGGGTACTGCTTTCCGGTTTGCTGTGGGTGACGTCTTCGCGAGGGCACATGCTGC
>JASLKB010000070.1 GCA_030747775.1 Acidimicrobiales bacterium
CGAATCCACCCCACGTCACTCCATCGACGTCACGGGCGTCCAGCACGAAAGCGAACAGCACCGGGGCCAGCAGCAGACGGGCCAAGGTCACCAGATTGGCCGGTGAGACTACGGTGCGGACATGCTTCATCCGAGCACCATTGGCTCGGAAACCGCCTCGAGGTCGGGCCCGAGAGCCCCGGTCACCGTCACGGACTGGAAGGTACCCACCGGAAGGTCCTTGGGCACGGACACCACTCCGTCAATCTCCGGTGCCTCACGGTGGGTACGCCCGACCCCGGGCTCGTCGACGAGTACGCGGACAGTGCTGCCGATGAGTTCGTCCCTCCGGTCGGCGGTAATGCGGTCCTGGATCTCGGTCAGCTCGTAGAGGCGCTCGGCCACTAGCCCAGGGGCCACTTCGGCGTCTAGGCCGGCAGCGTACGTGCCCTCCTCAGCGCTGTAGGCGAAGAACCCGCACCAATCGACCCGGGCCTCGGCCACAAAGTCCAGGAGGGCATCGTGGTCCTCCTCGGTCTCACCCGGGTACCCGACGATGAAGTTGGAGCGGAAGGCCGCGTCGGGCTCCCGGGTCCGGATGGCATCAATCCGCTCTAGGAAACGGTCACTGTCGCCCCACCGGCGCATGCGACGCATCAACGGCGGCGAGACATGCTGCAGCGACAAATCGAAGTAAGGCACACCGGTGGCACACACCGTGTCGACCAGGCGGTCAGTGAGTTCAGAGGGATACAGGTACAGCAATCGGACTCGGTCGACCCGGGCGGCGACTGCCTCCACCAGGGGGACGATGGCCTTGTCGCCCACGCCCTGGTCTCGCCCGTAGGCGGCGAGGTCCTGAGCCACCAGAACAATCTCCCGGGCGTCAAGGGCGTCGACCTCGGCCAACACGTCGTCCATGGTGCGGCTGCGCTGGGGCCCCCGGAACGTCGGGATGGCGCAGAACCCGCAGGCTCGGTCACACCCCTCCGCCACCTTCACATAGGCCCATGGGCGCTCGGCAGCCGGTCGGGGGAGGTTTAAGAGGTCGAAGGTTGAGGTCTGGACCGACTCGTCACCGGGGGCCGGCTTATACCCCAGGGTCACCGGCACCCCGAATCCGGTCACCCGATCTACCTCTGGGAGAGCCTCGGCCAATTCGTCGCCGTAGCGCTCGGCCATACAACCGGTCACGACCAGTCGGGCACCGTCCCGGCGTTCGTCGACTAGGGCCAGCACCGTGTCGATGGACTCCCGACGGGCCGCGTCGATAAATGCGCAGGTGTTGACCACTATGAGGTCAGCATCGTGGGCATCCTTGACGGCTCGCATCCCGTCGGCAGCCAGTGTGCCGGCCAACTTGTCGGAGTCAACCTGATTCTTGGGGCATCCCAACGTAACCAGGTGGTAGGTGTCGGTCATCGGAGGGAAGTCAGGTCCCGGCCGAGGTGGCCAACAGAGCCAAGACCGCCACGTACCCGCCCAGGAGCACGGCTCCCTCGATCCGGCTAAGGCGGTTTGGACCCATCGTCCGCATGAAGATCAGCATGACGAACGCCACCGCTACGGCAGCGACCGAACCCCGAGTCTGGAGGGCCACGTCGGTCACCACGCTGTTCCCAGCCAAGAACAAGCCGGCCCCCACACTGAGGCTGTTGAACACGTTGGATCCCAGGAGACTGCCAAGAATCAGGCCCGACTCATTACGGCGAGCCGCGGCGACCACCGTCACCAACTCGGGCAGCGAGGTCCCCACGGCAACGAGGGAGAACCCAATGAAGCCGTGAGCCAACCCAGCACGTTCGGCCACGTCGGTGGCCGCCCACACCACAGCTTGAGCCGCGGCCACCGTCACCACGAGGCCACCAACAGTCGAGGCCCAAGCCATGCCGAGTGGGCCGGCCCCCATCGGATCGGGAGCCGTCAACTCCTCGGCATCCATCCGAACCATGAGGATCAGTGCCACCACCATGGCCCCGAGTAGAACGATGCCCTCCCCCGCTGACGCCGACCCCTGAACCAGCCAGCCGAACAGTGCTACCGACACCAGGCACACCAGCGCCCGCGGCTTGGTTCCCGTCGGCAAATCGAGGGGTCGGATGAGCGCCGCCACGCCGAGCACCAGGGTCAGGTTGGCCACGTTCGACCCGACGATGTTGCCCAGTCCGAGGTCAACCTCGTGTTGGGCGGCCGCCATGATCGACACCACCAACTCGGGGGCACTGGTGCCGAAGCCCAGGACCACAGCGCCGATGACGATCGGAGGAACTCGAAGACGGGCAGCCAGGTCCGATGCCCCAGCCACGAAGCGGTCAGCCGCCACCATGAGTAGCGTCAGGCCACCGGCCAGAACGAGGAGTGGGACCAAGATGCCCATGGTGGGAGGGTAGTCAGCCGCCGGTGGGAGGCTGGCCGGAGGCCGGCGGCAACCGGGGCTGACTCACCGGAACTAGTAGCCCTGCTCCTGGAGGTCAGTCATTTCGTCGGGGGCTACCAGGACCTCGCGGGCCTTGGATCCGGTAGAGGGCCCGACCACGCCAGCCTCCTCTAGGAGATCCATCAGCCGACCCGCCCGGGCGAAGCCGACGCGCAGCTTGCGCTGCAGCATCGAGGTCGACCCCAGCTGGCTGGTCACCACCAGACGACGTGCCTCGTCGAACAGCTCGTCGTCGCTGCCGCCGTCGCTCGTGGAGACCGGCCGTGAGGAATCCTCGGTGATGTCGCCAGCAGCGGGGTCCGACGGTAGGCGCGACGTGGACACCGGTCCGGCCGTTGGATCCTCGCCCGAGCGTGCATCAGGTGGAGCGAGGGGGTCTCCGGTGACCGGGGCGGTGGTCGCCTCGACCGCCGCTCTGGCCTGGGCCACCCAGGACTCGACCACCTGGCGCACCTCGTTCTCATCCACCCACGCGCCCTGGATGCGTTGGGGCACGCTCGAGCTTGCCCCCAGTAGGAGCATGTCGCCCAGACCTACCAGACGCTCGGCCCCCGGCTGGTCGAGAATGACCCGGCTATCAGCCAAGCTGGAAACGGCGAAGGCCAGCCGGGCCGGGATATTGGCCTTGATGACGCCCGTGATGACGTTGACCGACGGACGCTGGGTGGCCACCACAAGGTGGATGCCGACAGCACGGGCCATCTGAGCCAGCCTGGTGATGGAGTCCTCCACGTCCCGAGCCGCCACCATCATCAGGTCTGCCAGCTCGTCGACCACCACGAGGATGAAGGGCAACCGCCGGTACGAGACCGGTTCGCCGTCCTCATCGGCCAGACCCAGCGGCGCCTTCAGGTCGCCCCGATCGTAGGCGGCGTTGTAGCCCCCGATGTCACGGAATCCACAGTCCGAGAGCAGGTCGTAGCGCCGCTCCATCTCCTTTACAGCCCAGTGCAGAGCGTTGGCCGCCTTACGAGGATCGGTTACTGGGGCAGTCAACAGGTGGGGCACGCCCTCGTACTGGCCCATCTCGACTCGCTTGGGGTCCACGAGGATCATCCGCACCTGGTCGGGGGTGGAACGCATCAATACAGACGTAATGAGCGAGTTAATGCACGACGACTTGCCGGCACCGGTCGCCCCGGCGATGAGCAGGTGGGGCATGGTGGCCAAGTTCACCAATACCGAACGGCCGCTGATGTCGCGCCCGATGCCAGCCTCCAGCGGGTGGCGGGCCTTAGCAGCCTCGGGCGAGGTAAGGATGTCCCCGAGGGCCACCACGACCCGGTCCTCGTTAGGGACCTCGATGCCGATGGCCTGCTGGCCGGGAATTGGCGCCAAGATCCGAACGTCGGCGGCAGCCAGGGCGTAGGCGATGTCCTTGTGGAGACTCGTTATTCGGGCCACCTTCACCCCCTCACCCAACTGGAGGGCGTAACGGGTCACCGTTGGTCCCACGGTCATGTCGACCAGGCGGGTCGCAACCCCGTGGGCGGCCAGGGCCTCCTGGAGTCGCAAGCCACGTTCCTCGACGGCCTTGGCGTCCACGTCGTGGGTCTCGCTGCGGGATAGGTAACCCACCGACGGCAGTCGCCACGGGGAATCAGCGATGGCCGGGCCCAGCTCAATGGTCAACTGCTCGCTGCCCTCACCAGCTTTGACACGGGCCTTGCGCTTCTTCGGCTTGGGTGACGCGACCTTCGGCGCCGGATCAGCGGGCGCGGGTTCAGGATCGGGAACCGGCACCGGGGGTGCGGGTGAACCCATGCCGCCCACCGGGGGCGGCCCGTGGCCACCTGGAGGGGTGAGGAGGTTGCCCAACCAGTTGCGCAGGCCCCGGAACACCGGACGCAGGCCGATAACGGTGCCGCGCACCGCATGGCGGACCGTGAAGACCGTCCCCCGGGCGGCACCGCGAGCCGCCTGACTGGCCGTTGTACGGGTGATGACCGCTGCAGCGACGAGGCCCACGCCGACGAGGACCAGTACGGCGCCCCACGTGGCCACCAAAGCCTCCAACCCACCCCCGATGCCCACTCCGACCAGACCGCCGGCCCGGCCCAATCCATCAGCACCGTCGTCTATGCCGGGGCGATCCCGGGCGATGTGAAGGATGCCGGTCACTGACACCACGGCCATGACCAGCCCTATGGGCAATCGCCGGGAGATCTCACCGAACTCGCTGCGCTCCCGGAACATGGCCAAGCCAGTACCCACCATGGCCACGGGGAGTAGGACACGTGTAGAGCCGACTGACCAGCCCAGACCCGAGTCGAGGAGGCGACCGAATACGCCGGCCCGCTCGAGGTACACGGACAATCCGGTCAGGAGACCCCCCACCACCAGTAGCAGGCCGAGGATCTCGTCGCCCCGTCCACCGAAGGCGGCCCGGGCCATGCGCCGAACGACGGACTCCCGACCCTCGCCGTCCCGGGATAGACCTGCCGCCCCACCCTTAGCCGAACCCGCCGCAGGTCCCTTCCCGGAACCCCGTGAAGCGCCCTTGGATCCGCCCCTGGAGGGGCCCCTCGAGGAGCCCCTCGATTCCATCGCATCAGGGCCGGAATCCGGGCGCGCAGAACGATCAGCCATCGATTTCGACGGTACCACCGGGGTGCGACAACCTCGGGGCAGTCGTCCTGCCGCAAACGGGTCAGCGGACCTCGACGACGGGCACCAACGTCGGCTTCCGGCCTGTTCGACGCGATACCAGACGACCGGTGGCACGACGGGTGAGACGGCCCAGTTCGTGTAGATCCCGGTTCCCCTCCGCCAACGGTCCGGCCAGCGCCTCGATCACTTCGGCAACCACCTGGCCGTGCCAGTCCTCCCGCTCGTCGGGCTCCACCCAACCACGACTCTCCACGACCGGCGGCTCGACGAGACGGCCCTTCCGGCCTTCAACCAGCACCCGGACGAACACGAAGCCCTCGCCGGACATGGCCCGTCGTTCCTCGAGTAGGGCATCCGACACCGGTCGTCCCGACTCGTCCACCATCACGTGCCCATCGGGCACCCGTCCGGTGTGGGTCACGCCCTCGCCGGTCAGCTTCACCCGATCACCATCGGTGCACCGCAGTACCCGACCCTCGCCCATCCCCCGGCTGAGCGCCAGGTCGTGATGGGCCACCAAATGGGCGTACTCGCCGTGTACCGGGATGAACAGGTCGGGGTCGGCAGCGTCGTGCAGGGCCAGCAACTCGTCGGCCTTTCCGTGCCCGGTTGTGTGCACGCCCAACTGACCACTGTGCACCAGACGGGCGCCGCGGCGGGCCAATGCGTTGTGGAGCCGCGCCACGGCCGCCTCGTTGCCCGGGATGGGATGCGAGGAGAACACCACGGTGTCGCCGTCTCCTACCGTTACGAAGCGGTGGCGGCCCTGACCCATCAGGTTCAGCGCTGCTCGAGGCTCGCCTTGGGAGCCGGTGCATACGATGCAAGTCTGGGCCGGGTCCAAGTCCTCTAACTCGGCGTCGGTGGCCAGCATCCGGTCGGAGATCCGCAGCAGCCCCAACTCGCGGGCCAGCGTCGTGTTGCGCACCATCGACGGCCCCATGATGACGAGGGTTCGACCGGTGGCTTCCGCAGCGTCGGCCACCTGCTGGATGCGATGCACATGGCTGGAGAAGGCCCCGATGATGATCCGCCGGCCCTCGTTCTCATCGAACACCTGACGCAGCACCGGTCCGATCGTGGACTCCGAGGTCGACGACCCCGACGACCCGGCGTTGGTCGAATCGGCCAGCAGGAGGCGGATGCCACCGTCGGCAGCCATTTCCCGGACCCGGTCCAGGTCGGTGACCCGACTGTCGATAGGTGTTGGATCCAACTTGAAATCGCTGGAGTGGAGGATGCGGCCCTGCGGCGTGTCGAACACCGTCATTAGGCCGCTGGGCGTCGAGTGGGTGACAGGTAGGAACTCGCAGTCGAACGGCCCGATGGGTAACCGGGCATGGTCGTCCAAGGGGATCAGGTCCGGCACCGACACTCCGGCCGCCTTCAACTTGCCGCGTACCATCCCGAGGGTGAACGGAGCCCCGTAGATGGGCAGAGTGGCTCCCCGCTCGGCGAGGGAACGCAGTAGATACGGCAGGCCCCCAATGTGGTCCTCGTGGGCATGGGTGACAATGCAGGCCTCCAGGTGGTCGGCACGCTCCAGCAACCACCCGAAGTCGGGCAGGACGGCGTCGACACCGGGCATGTCGTCAGGGAACAACTGGCCACAATCCAATAACACGATCCGCCCTTGAGTCTCGAGCGCCGCACAGTTGCGACCGATCTCGCCGAGACCACCGAAGAACGTCAGGTGGACGGATGCAGCCATGGGCTCGATCCTCAGGTGGGTCGGTTCAGCGGTCAAGACCGGCCAGCACGCTCCGAGCCAGATCCTGGAGCCCCTCGGGCTCGGGGCCCATAGGAGGACGACAGTCGCCGCCGGGGAGGCCCAGCACCTTCAACATGGCCTTGGTCGGGATGGGGTTGGGCTTGAGGTCGCCGGACTCAAAGTCCCAGGACTCGACAAGCCTCTGGTTCACCTCGGTGGCGCGGGCCACCTCACCCGAGAAGAACGCTTCCATCATGGCCACCGTCTCCGGCGTCACCCAGTGGGACGCCACGCTGACCACGCCCACCGCACCCACGGCCAGCAGAGCCAGGGTCAGGGCGTCCTCACCGCTGTAGATCTGGAAGCCCTCAGGAGCCTCAGCGGCCAGGCGGGCCGTCTCGGCCACGTCGCCCGCCGCGTCCTTGACAGCGACGATGTTGTCGACCTCGGCCAACTGGAGAATGGTCGCCGTGTCGATCTTGCGTCCCGAACGGGGCGGGATGTCATAGAGCATCACCGGAAGGTCGGTGGCCCCGGCCACCACAGAAAAATGATGGAGCAGCCCCGACTGCGAGGGCCGGTTGTAGTACGGGGTGACAGTCAGGATCGCGTCGGCGCCAGCCTCGGTGCACCGCTCGGTGAGTTCCACGGCAGCCACCGTGTCGTTGCTACCGGCCCCGGCGATCACGTGACAGTCCACGGCCCCGGCCACGGCCTCCACGAGGGCGATCTGCTCGTCGTGGGTGAGCGTCGGCGACTCGCCGGTGGTGCCGGCCAGAACCAGTCCGTCATTGCCCTGGTCGACCAACCAGCGAGCCAGCTCGACAGCACCGTCGAGGTCTAAGCCACCGGCGGCGTCGAATGGGGTGATCATGGCGGTGATGACCCGCCCGAACCTGGGTTCCATCGCTTGTTCCCTCTCGTTTCCGTGCGGCCGGGCCCTCAACCGGCCTGTTCGCGGACTCGCTCGATGCCAAGAGTTGCCAGAAGGTTCTCGTGCAGTTCGAACCACACCGTGTGGTACGAGTCGATCAGCGGTCGGGTAAACCACTCAACCTCACCGGCCCGTACACGGGCCAATGCCTCGGCGAAGCGGTCACCGTAGCCATCGAATCTGGCCAGCACCCCAGCTAAATCGTTACACACCCCCCGGACAACCTCGTCGGCGTCGCCCAGCCGCGTCACAACCACCGCATCATGTGCCGCATCGGCATGGTCGTTGACAATAAGGTCGCCGTCTGGGGCGTCAGGGTCGGGCCGCAACTGCCAGTCGGTGCATAGCCCGAGGAAGCCCTGATTGACCTCCAGGAAGTCCCGGTAGGCGCCCTCAACGGCCGGTCGGGTGCCGGTGGTCTCCAGCTCTGACGCCAGCAGGGACTCGCCGTGGGCCCGGCCCTCCGGTGTCAGCATCCAGCCCGATATCCGTCCCTCGCGGTGACGGGCATGGCCCGCGTCAGCCAACCCCGAAAGCAGAGCGTCAATATCGCCGGCGTCCAGCCCAGTGGCAGCGGCCACCGCAGCGGCCTGAGCGAAACCCTTCACCCGCACCGCCTGCACGACCAGCAAGTCGGGAGTGCTCACGTGGGACCCCGCCCCGTCCCTCCCGATCTGGTTCATGGGAGTCACGCTACCCCCGGGTCCCGGCGGGCCAGCCGGACAAGGACCAGCGGGTACCCACCCAGGCCGATCAGAGTGAAAACAAACCACTGGACGGCATAGGACAGGTGCGACCCGTCCCCGAGGTCGGCCACCGGCACCGGAACCGGCCAGACGGTCGATCCGTCGACCCCTGGACTGGCCGACTCCCGGATCCACATGGGGGCGAGGGGCACCCCCCACCGCTCGGCCAACGCGTCCAGGTCGATCCTGTCCACCTCATCGGCGTGGCCCCGTTCTCCCAGGCGACCGACGTCCAGCGTGCCGACGATTGCGAGTTCCCCCAGAGCGGGGGCCCATGTCGAACGATCACCGGCCAGGTACAGGGATCTCGGCACGAAGCCCCGGTCCACGATGACTCCTAATCCGGGATGGATGTCGTCGATCCGGAGCAGAGCCACCACGTGGACACCCGCCACGCCTTCGCGTGACCGATTGGCCAAGTGGACCTCAGCCCCCGGTTCCCATTTGCCAGACACCTGCACCCGGACGTAGCGGAGGTCGCCGGGCGTCGCCCCATCCTCGAAAGAGCCAAGCGCTTCAGCCAACGGAACCACCGGCTGGCCCGCACGGGCATCCACCACGGCGTTATAGGCCCGACGTGCTTCGAGGCGTCGCAGTTGCCAGAAACCCAGGTTCACAGTGGCCACCAGCAGGCTGGCCACCAGCAGGTGCGACAGAATCCACGCCGGGCTTAGCAGACGCCGAACGCCCAGGGTCATGGTCTGACTCCAGACCGGGTCAGAGGCCCAGGAGGGCGTCCAGGCCGAGCGTCACGCCGGGTACATCCCCGATGCGTCTGACGGCCAGCACCACGCCGGGCATGAAAGAGGCCCGGTCAGTGGTGTCGTGCCTGATGGTCAGGGTCTGGCCGGTGGTGCCGAGTACCACCTCCTGGTCGGCGATGGCACCCCGCATGCGGAGGCTGTGGATGCGTATGCCGGCTGGCCCCGCCCCACCGCGGGCCCCGGACACCACCTCGCGTGTCGTCGGGTCGGGCGCCCACTCGGCGGAGGCGGCGGCCATACGATCGGCGGTGGCCACCGCCGTGCCCGACGGTGCATCGATCTTGCCGTCGTGGTGGGTCTCGACGATCTCGGCGGTTTCGAACCACGGGGCGGCCAACTCGGCGAACCGCATCATCAGCACCGCGCCAATGGCAAAGTTGGGTGCCACCACGCAGTTACTAGTCCTGAAGACGTCACGCAACGCGGTCAGGTCGTTCTCCCTTAGACCGCTGGTGCCCACCACTGCGTGCACTCCTGCGGCGGCCAGCACCGGCAGCGTGGCCCGGCTGGCCTCAGCCACGGTGAAGTCAACCACCACATCCAAGCCAGGATCGGCATCCAGCAGGGCCTCGACGCCGGCCGCCACAGTCACACCATTGACCTCAGAACCCGGAGCCGACGGATCAGCAGCCGCGACAAGCGTCAGGCCATCGGCCTCGTAGACGGCATCGGCGACGGCACGACCCATACGCCCAGCCGCACCAAGTACGCCAACACGAATCGGTCCAGAATCGGTAGTTCCCATGGGTCCGAGGCTACCGGTCGACGTCTCGTCGCTCCGGAAGCGTTTCAACGGCGAAGGATCCTTAGGTAGTAGGTCCCACCTCGGCCACGGTGGCCTCGGGGGTCAGCACGTCGGCCAGCACCGTGTTCACCTGGTCGAGGGTTACGGCCCGCAGGATCTCGACGTACTCGTCCAGTGGAACAACCCGACCCAGGAGGCTCTGGCTGGTCCCCAGGCGGGACATTCGGCTGCCCGAGCTCTCGAGACCCATGAGCAGCGACCCCTCGAATCCTTTGCGGGCAATAGCCAGCTCAGCCTCGGTGATCCCGTTGGTCGCGACCTCACCTACCTCATGGGCCACGACGCGCTTGAGCTCGTCGGCGCGTTCAGGTGCAGTGCCGGCGTACACCGAGACCACACCAGCGTCGCTATAGGCGGCCATCGACGAGAACACGCTGTAGGCCAAGCCGCGGTCCTCTCGCACCGTCTGAAACAGGCGACTGGACAGGCCCCCACCCAGTACGTGCACGCCAATGGCCAACGCGTGGCGACGGGGGTCGACGCGGTCCGGACCCCGCCAACCCCAAGCCACGTGTGCGGCCTCGGTCGGGCGAGTCATGTGGCGGCCCGGGGCCGGCTCGGCCTCGGGCCTCTTCCGTTCAGGTGCCTCACCGCCGGTCCGACCGGCGAACGCCTCTCCGACCTGGACCACCAACGCCTCGTGGTCGACGGCGCCGGCGGCGGCCACCACGAGGTTGGGGGCTCGGTACCAGTAGTCGTGGAATCCAGCGATGTCAGCCCGTGTCAGGGCATCCACCGACACCGCCGAGCCCAGCACCTCACGGCCCAGTGGATGGTCGGGGAACAGCGCCTCGTAGAGCAAGTCAAAGACCACGTCGTCCGGGTCGTCAGCTGCCAGGTGGATCTCTTCGAGGATGACCTGGCGTTCTGTCTCGACGTCGGTGACGCGCAGGGCGGGTTCCCGGAGCACGTCGGCAAGTAAGGCCACGGCGGTCGCCTGTCCGCCCACCGGCAGGCGGGCGTAGTACGCCGTGTACTCCTTGGCCGTGAAGGCATTCATCTCACCGCCGCTGGCGTCCACCAGTTCGGCGATGGCCCTCGCCGAGCGATCCTCGGTGCCCTTAAAGAGCAGGTGCTCGAGGAAGTGCGAGGCGCCGGCCATAACCGGGTCCTCATCTCGACCACCGACGCCCACCCATACGCCGACCGAGACCGAGTGGGCATCCGGCATGTGCTCGGAAACCACACTCGGTCCACCGGTCAAACCGTTTTCGGGCAGACTCAGTTCGACCACCGAACCGGTGGTCATGTCGGCACCACGGGGATGCCGGGGATCGCTCGAACCGTCGTGCAGAACGGACCGAAGATCCGCTGCCTAGCGGCGGCGTCGACGGCCACCGCCGCCGCGACTGGGCGGGGCATCGACGCCCAGGTCGCCGTGGACCGTCTCGAGCTCGGCCTTGAAGGCGTCTTCGAAGCTGGCCTCGACGGGCTCGGTGTCGCCCTTGGACGCCGGAATGGCCTCATCAGCCTCATCAGCCTCATCAGCCTCATCAGCCTCATCAGCCTCATCAGCCTCATCAGCCTCATCAGCCTCATTGGCGTAGTCGCCGTCGTCCACGTCGTCCTCGAAGGAGTCAACGGGCGCCTCGTCGCTGGCCTCAACGGCTGCAGGAACCTCGTCCTTGGCCGAGGCGGTAGGAGCATCACCAGCCGGCTTCAGCGAGATCTTCCCATTGGGGTCGACATCCTCGACGATCACCGTCAGAGGCTGGCCCAGTTCCAGCACGTCCTCCACCTTGTCGATGCGCTTGCCACCACCCAGTTTGGAGATGTGCACTAGGCCGTCACGACCCGGGAGGATGCTGACGAAGGCACCGAACTTGGTGATGTTCACCACGCGGCCCTCGTACACGGCCCCGACCTCAGCGGTCGGTGGATCCACGATCAGCATGACCTGACGCTTGGCCTCGGCCACCTTGGCTCGGTCCGGCGAGGCGATCGACACGATGCCGACCATCCCATCGTCGTCCACGCTGATGTCGGCACCTGACTCAGCCTGGA
>JASLKB010000071.1 GCA_030747775.1 Acidimicrobiales bacterium
TAGTCGATGCGGTGCGGGGGTACGGCGTGGCCGGCCCCGTGGCGGCGAAGGACTAGGACCGGGGTGCTGTCGAGCAGCCCACTAGCCACCGGAACGTCGCCGAATGGCGTGGCGATCACGTCGACTGAGACTTCGTCTAGGTCGGAGAGGTCGTCGAAGCCACTCCCGGTGATCAGGCCCAGCACGGGATTCAGGCTGGCGAGCCGGTGGCTGTCACCGTGGTCACGATGCCACCACGGACCTGTTGGGCCAGGGTGACGGTAACCGGGACGCCTACCGCCTCGGTCAGCCGATCGGCGACCTCTGGGGCCAGGTGTTCGGCAAAGATGCCGCGCCCATCAAACGTCCGGAGGTACAACTTCAGCGACTTGCTCTCGATGCAGTGTGTGCCAGGAACGTATTCGATGTCGATCGTGTAGAAGTCCGGCTGGTCGGTGACCGGACAAAGTGCAGTCAGTTCCGAGGAGCGGAAGTGCACTAGTTCCAGCGACCCTTTGACAGGGAAGGTGTCAAGTCGATTGCTAGGAGCGGCGTCGGGACGGCCGAGAACCGGCTCGTCGGGTAACGCCATGAGGGGTCAGTTAGCTGTTGCGGCCCAAATTGGGCTTACGACCGTGGTTGGCCTTCTTCCGGCGGACGTTTGCCTTCGCCCTACTGGTGCGCTTTGACATGCCGATCAGGCTAGCGGCGGTCATTGGCTGATCCGCATGGACCGTCGACTGTGGCGCCGGACCTTGGTCACATAGCCGTCGTCCATCCGGCCGGGGCTCCTAGCCTGATCACTCCAGAGGACTCGACTGAGCCGGGAGGGCCCAGGTGGAGCGGTTCGGATTCGTGGGCCTGCCCAACGCGGGCAAGTCGTCGCTGTACAACGCGTTGGCCGGGGGTGGGGCGCTGGCTGCCCCGTACGCGTTCGCTACCACTGACCCCAACATCGGTGTGGCGAAGGTGCCTGACGCCCGACTGGACCGGTTGGCTGAGATGAGCGCCTCGCGCAAGGTTGTCCCGGCCAGCGTGGAGTTTGCAGATATCGGCGGCCTGGTCGAGGGGGCGTCCCAGGGAGAGGGCCTGGGCAACAAGTTCCTGGCCGGGATCCGGGAGGTGGACGCCATCGTGTTCGTGCTTCGGGCCTTCGCCGACACCGACGTGCCCGGTTCGTCGGACCCGTTGGAGCATCTGCGAGTCGTGGAGGTGGAGCTGGCTCTGGCTGACCTCGAAACGTCCGAGAAGCAACTCGACAGGGCTCGCAGGGCGTCCAAGGGAGACCCATCGTTGGCCCCCGTCGTGGCCGCCCTCACTAAGGCCGTCGACCAGTTGGGAGAGGGTGTGCCGTTGTACCGCAGCGACCTTGGTGACGCCGATCGGGCCCAATTACGCCCGTACTTTCTGTTGACCGATAAGCCGGTGCTGGCTGTGGTGAACCTCGACGAGGAACAGGTTCTGGACCCCGAGCCGGTGCTGGCTTCCGTGGTGGCCGAGTTAGCCGGCGTGTCTGGCGGTGTGTCTTTCGATGGTGGTGTCTGTGGGTCCGGAGCCCAGGTCATCGGGATGTGTGTCCAGTTGGAGGCTGAGGCCGCTCTACTGTCCGAGACCGATCGGACTGAGATGCTCGAGGGCCTGGGGCTTGGCGAGGGTGCCCTGCCGGTGTTCGTCCGGGCGGCTTACCACCTTCTGGGGCTGCGGACGTATTTCACGACCGGTGACAAGGAGAGCCGAGCGTGGACATTTAGGGCCGGGTCGTCGGCACCCGAGTGCGCTGGACGGATCCACACTGACTTCCAGCGGGGCTTCATCAGGGCTGAGACCATCCGGTGGGACACCCTGCTGGACGAGGGGTCTTGGTCGTCGGCCCGTGACTCCGGGTTAGTGCGTAGCGAGGGCAAGGAGTACCGCCCCGAGGATGGCGATGTCATGGAGTTCCGCTTCAACGTCTGACCCCACTGGGAGTCGTACGCTTGACACCATGCCGTGGTTGGTTCGAGGTGATCAGGTGTTGTCCAGCCTCGAGTTGGCCGAGTCGCCGTCCAGCCGGATGAGGGGCCTGGCCGGGCGGAGTTCTCACGAGGGCGCACTTCTCATCCGACCCGGCCGAACTGTGCACACTCTGGGTATGCGCTTTCCACTCGACGTGGCCCATCTCGACGCTGAACTGCGTGTCTTGAGAACCGCTCGGATGGACCGGCACCGTGTAGGTCGTCCTGTTCGGAGGAGCCGGGCCGTTCTGGAGGCCGAGGCGGGCTGCTTCGAGCGGTGGGGCCTGCAGGTGGGAGACGAGCTGGTGGTTCGCGGTGACGGTGATCCGACCCAGCGGGGGGCCACGGGGTGAGCGTGCACACCTCGGGCCGACTGGTGCTGGTGGCCACGCCGATCGGGAACCTCGGCGATCTATCGCCTAGGGCCTCCGAGGAGTTGGCCGCCGCTGACCTCGTGGCCTGCGAGGACACCCGTCGGACCGGTCGACTTCTCCAGCATGCCGGGATTTCTGGCAGTGAGCTGCTGCGCCTCGACGAGCACACCGAAGAGCGATCCACTGCCGTGGTGGTTGATCGGATCGGTTGCGGGGAGACCGTGGCACTTGTGTCCGACGCCGGCACGCCCGGGATCTCCGACCCCGGTGAGCGCGTGGTGCGTCGGGTAGTCGAAGCCGGCCACCCGGTTGTGGTTGTTCCCGGACCGTCGGCTTCGGTGGCCGCGGTCTCGGCCAGCGGTCTGGCCACCCACCGGTGGTGCATGGAGGGTTTTCTGCCCCGCAAAGGCTCCGCTCGGTCCGACCGGCTGGCCGAACTGGCCGTCGAGGAACGGACCATGGTGTTGTTCGAGTCTCCTAACCGGCTGGCCACAACCTTGCGTGACTTGTCGGGGGTGCTGGGTCCAGACCGTCGTGCCGTGGTGGCCCGGGAGATGACCAAGCTCCATGAAGAGTTCGTCCGGGGCACGGTGGCCGAGCTGGCCAACCGGTTCGACGAACCACCCAAGGGCGAGGTTGTCCTGGTACTCGAGGGTGCGCCGCCACCCGCTGAGGTCGACGACGAACGTATACAGGTGGTGTTGGACGAGGCGTGGGCCGGAGGAGCGTCGACGCGTGATGCGGCTGATGAGGCAGCCCGTCGTCTTGGGGTTTCCCGCCGTCGGGCCTACCGCCTAGCCCTCGACCGGTGATCGGCTCGCGGGACCACCGGTAGCCTCGGGTCTATGGCGAACGAATCGGCGACTGATCGGCGCGCCGGTGCCGCGCCGGTGTTGGTCGCCGTGGCCTGGCCGTACGCCTCCGGTTCACGCCACCTCGGCCACCTGGCCGGCGCCTACCTACCAGCCGATGTCTACGCTCGGCACCAGCGCCTGGTCGGCAACCGGGTGCTCATGGTCAGTGGTTCGGACGTGCACGGCACGCCGATCACCGTCCGGGCCGATGCCGAGGGCGTCACCCCGGCCGACATCGTGGACCGGTATCACGCCGAGTTCGTAGCCGACTGGGGTCGGCTTGGCATCAGTTGGGACCGCTACACCTCGACTGGCACCGAGAACCATGCCGAGGTGACCCAAGACGTCTTCATGCGACTGCTGGACAACGGCCACATCGATCGTCGGACCAGCGACCAGTATTTCGACGCAGAGGCCGACCGCTTTCTGCCCGACCGCTACATCGAGGGCACCTGCCCCCATTGCGACTATTCCGAGGCACGGGGCGACCAGTGCGAGGACTGTGGTCGCACGCTGGATCCCGAAGAACTCGTTGACCCGAGATCCAAGATCACCGGGTCGACGCCCGAGGTCCGTTCCACCGAGCACTTCTATCTGCGACTCTCGGACTTCACCGAGCAGTTGGGGGAGTGGCTGGACTCCCGTGAGGGTTGGCGTCGCCATGTCCTTAACTTCTCGAAGGGCTGGGTCGACGAGGGACTCCAGGATCGGGCGATCACCCGGGACCTGGATTGGGGGATAGAGCTGCCGGTCGACGACCTGGGGGCTGGTAAGCGGATCTACGTCTGGTTCGAAGCGGTCATCGGCTACCTGTCGGCAGCTAAGGAGTGGGCGCGCGACATCGGTAGCCCCGAGGCGTGGCGCGACTGGTGGGAGGACGACGACGCTCGATCCGTGTATTTCATCGGCAAGGACAACATCCCCTTCCACACCATTATCTGGCCCGCGATGCTCATGGGGTACGGCGGCCTGAACCTCCCTACCGACGTGCCGGCCAACCAGTACGTCACCTTCAAGGGCGGCAAGGCATCGGCCAGTCGGGGGGTCGGCCTCACCATCAGTGAGGGGCTTGACCTGTTCGAGGCCGACGCACTGCGGTACGCCCTGGCCGCCTCATTGCCCGAGCAGAGCGACACCGAGCTGTCGGTAGGCGAGATCGGCCGGCGGGTCAACGAGGAACTGGTCGCTACCTGGGGGAATCTCGTCAACCGGGTCCTATCGATGGTGCACAAGACTTGCGAGGGGTCGGTGCCAACGGCCGATGGTCGGACTGACGGGGATCTAGCCGTGCTGGATGCGGTCGACGCATCACTGGCCATTGTGACCGAACAGGTCGAACGGGTGGAACTTCGGGCTGCGTTGCGGACCGGTATGGACGCTGCAGCGGCCGTCAACGCCTATCTGAACGCCACGGAACCGTGGAAGCTGGCCAAGACTGACGTGGGCCGGGCCCAGGTGGTGCTGGGCACAGCGTTGGCTGCGGTGGCTGGTGTCCGGGTGGCCCTGTCGCCCTGGCTGCCGTTCTCCACAGCAACGCTCAACGATGTGCTGGGGACGGTGGACTCATGGGAGCGTGTGGAGCCGACGCCCGGAGCGCCGGTGCCCCAGCCCGCGCCGTTGTTCGCCAAGGTCGACCTCGAGGAACTGCTCGACGCTCAGGCGTCCGGCGAGTAGTTGGCGAACCGAGTTCACGATGCCGTCATGGTTCGACAACCACTGCCATCTCGGCGACGACGCTGACGAGGTGGTGGCCCGCGCCAGCGCCAGCGGCGTGGTTGGCATAGTGACTGTGGGCTGCGACCTGGCCGACAGTTGGGCGGCGGTGGCGACCGCTTCACGACATGACGGTGTTTGGGCGACGGCAGGCGTCCACCCCCACGAGGCCAGCGGTGGCGTTGCCGGACTGGTCGATCTGCTAACCGAACCGGTGGTCGTGGCAGTGGGCGAGGCCGGTCTGGACTTTCACTACGACCACTCACCACGTGACGCACAGCGCGACGTGTTCGCCGCCCAGGTCGGCCTGGCCAACACCTATGACCTCCCGCTAGTGATCCACACCCGTGAGGCGTGGGATGAGACGTTCGCCCTGTTGGATGCCGAAGGGGTGCCCGCCCGGACCGTGTTCCACTGCTTCACTGGCGGTCCCGACGAGGCTGCCGAGGTTCTGGCCCGGGGAGCGCTGCTGAGCTTCAGCGGGATCGTGACCTTCCGGACGGCTGACGACCTACGGGCCGCCGTGGCCATCTGCCCGTTGGAGCAGGCCATGGTGGAGACCGATTCGCCGTACCTAGCGCCTGTGCCCTACCGGGGGAAGGTCAACGAACCGGCTCACGTCTCACTGGTAGGGGCGGCGGTGGCAGAGGCCATGGGGCGGTCGGTTGATGAGGTGGCCGAGACCACTACGGCCAATGCCCGGACGTTCTACGGTCTGCACTGAGTCGCTACCCGGGTGCCGTTGTGGGTTCCCTTCCCTCGGGTAGGTGACAACCGGGTGACCGACGACCGGCCGGCTGATCTCCCTCCGATCTTGCACAGATCGGCCACTGTCCCTATCGTCGCGCCTGCGATCCGGCCCTGGGCCGGTCGTGTCCGGAGGGGAAGGGGACGGAGCTCTGGACGCCGAACCCACCGTCGAACGGTGGCGTGTGGCCGTCGTGGCTATGGCCACGGTTGCTGCGCTGCCGCTTTTCGTACTCGAGAACCCGTCGTCACCCGGTGCACTCACCGGGACGGCCGGCGCGGCCACGCGTCCTGTAGCCGACGCGTCCCGGGTCGAGACCATCGAGTTGGTCCTTGCCACGCCGAATAGCGTCTCCTCGACTGCGCCATCGGTGGCCGAGTTGAGTTCCCGGGCCCGTGACTGGCACCTGGCCCGGTCGTCCCGGGAGGTCCAAGACCGCATGGCTGTCATAGCCCACGAAAACGAGGTCGAGGCGCTGGCTGCGGCCCAACTGGTGGCCGCCGACGAGTTCGCCAAGCGGGCAGAGTTGGACGCGCTACTGGAGGCCAGGCAGCGCGAGGCTGACCGCGAGGCCGAGCGAGACCGCCTCCGGGCCGAGGAACTCCGTCGCCGTGAGGAGGCCATGACCACCCCGGGCCCGACGACGACCATTCCCTGGGACACGGAGCCCCACCCCCACGGGCCGTCGGACATCCAGTGGGAAGCACTGCGGTTCTGTGAGGCCACCGGTGACTACACGGCCGTCAATCCGACCGGGAAGTACCGGGGGGCGTACCAGTTCAGCCGCCAGACCTGGGACTGGATCGCCGAACTGCACTTCGAACGCCTAGTCGGTGTTGATCCGGCCGCCGCGGCACCCATCGACCAGGACCGGATGGCTCAGGCCCTCTACGACCTACGGGGTCGGGGCCAGTGGCCAGTGTGTGGCCGCTACCTGCCCTGATCGGTCCGCTGGCTCGACCGCCTTCGACATGACACTCACCAGGACCCGGGTCCGGGACCTGCTGGATCGCCACGACATCCGGCCCAAGCGGTCACTCGGCCAGAACTTCGTGGTCGAACCCAACACGGTGCGCCGTATTGCGGAGCTAGCCGGGGTGGGCTCCGGTGATCGGGTGATCGAGATCGGATCTGGCGTCGGGTCGTTGACCCTCGCACTAGCCGAGACCGGTGCCTCGGTTACGGCAGTGGAGGTCGACGATGTGCTCGTTGGAGTCCTGGCCGAGGTGTTGGCCGATTTTGGAGCGGGTCGTGAAGTCCGAATCGTTCATGCCGATGCCATGGAGGTCGACTGGGCTGAAGTGCTCACCTGTGGTGTATCTGATGACGGGGACTGGGTACTGGTGGCCAATCTGCCTTACAACATCTCAGTGCCGCTGGTGTGCGACCTACTCGACGACGTGCCAGCCATCGGCCGGATGGTGGTGATGGTCCAGCGCGAAGTGGCTGAACGGTTGGTGGCCGGTCCCGGCGACGACGCTTATGGGCTGCCCAGCGTCAAGGTGGCGTATCACGCTGAGTCCCGCATGGTCGGCCGGGTACCGCCGTCGGTTTTCTTACCGCGTCCTAACGTCGACTCAGCCCTCGTCGAGGTCGTGCGTCGGCAGCGGCCGGCAGTGGACGCCGACCCCGACCGTCTATTCGCCTTGGTGCGGGCCGGATTTGGTCAACGCCGCAAGATGCTGCGTCGCTCGTTGGCCGGGCTGCTAGACGAAGGGGCCATCAAGGCCGCTGGTGTGGACCCGACCGAGCGGGCCGAGCAGCTGGGTCTGGAGCAGTGGGCCGCTCTGGTCGGCGCGACCACTCCTTCCCTGCCGGGAGAGACACCATGACCACCGAGGTGCTGATCGCTCCGGCCAAACTCACCTTGTCGCTACGGATGGTCGGCATACGTGACGACGGGCGCCATCTAGTCAACGCCGAGATGGTGGCGTTGGACCTGGCTGACGAGTTGGAGGTCAGCCCTCCAGCGGGCGCCGACGGACGGCTGACCATCGAAGACCGGACCGGCGGCTTACCGGTGCCGGGTGGCCCTGACGACCTGGTGACTCGGGCCTTACACCTAGCGGCTCGGACGGCCGATGTGTTGGTACGAAAGGCCATCCCTGCGGGCGCCGGCCTAGGCGGTGGTTCAGCCGATGCGGCGGCAGTGTTGCGGTGGGCCGGGTTCACCGACGTGGTTGCCGCCGCGGGAATCGGCGCCGACGTGTCTTTCTGCCTGGTGGGCGGACGGGCGAGGGTGTCCGGGATCGGGGAGGTGGTCGAGCCCCTTCCGTTTCGGGATCAGGTGTTCACGCTATTGACCCCGACCGTGGGTTGCCCGACACCGGCCGTCTATCGACGCTGGGACGAGATGGGTGGCCCGGTCGGCTACCACGGCAACGACCTCGAGCCAGCGGCGGTGGACTTGGTGCCCGAACTGATCCAGTGGCGCGACGCCCTCTGGGACGCGACGGGCCAGCGTCCGAGGCTGGCCGGTAGCGGGAGTACGTGGTTCGTGGAGGGGGAGTATCCGGGAGATGGGCGCCGGATCGTGCGGACGGTTCCGCCGACGGTGCCAGTCTGAGACCGGACTACTTGCCTCGCATCCGCTGGGCGCGGGTGCGCTTGAGCATCTTGCGGTGCTTCTTCTTGCGCATGCGCTTGCGGCGCTTCTTGATCAGTGATCCCATGACGGGCCGCAGGCTAACCGGATGCTTGCCCGTTGCCCCCGTTTGACGTGGAAGGCGGGAGACGGGCTTCCAGAAGGTCTCGACGGTACGGCCACTACGATCGGTTGGGTATACGCAGTGTCCGGTAGTTCAACTGGCAGAACGCCTGACTTTGGATCAGGAGGTTGGAGGTTCGAGCCCTCCCCGGACAGCCACTACCGTGCCTGACGCAGTCGTACAGCCACGGCCGCCGCACCGGTGGTGTGTCATTAGGGGGAAGGTTGGGCGATGACGCCGGACGAACTGAAGGCCCGGATCGCCAACGACGGCGTGGAATTCATCTATGCCATGTTCGTCGAGATGCACGGCAAGCCGTGCGCCAAACTGGTGCCAGTCACTGCCATCGACGACCTGTTGGAGGTGGGAGCCGGATTCGCCGGGTTTGCCGCCGGTCCACTCAGCCAGACGCCGGCCGATCCCGACATCCTGGCAATCCCTGATCCCGACTCGTACGTGCAGTTGCCCTGGCAGCCCAACGTGGCCGCCATGCAGTGTGATCCCACCGTCGAGGGCGCGGCCTGGCCCTACGCCCCGCGGGTCATCCTCAAGCAAATATTGGCTCGGGCGGCCCAGCAGGACCTCGTACTCAAGGCCGGGGTGGAAGTCGAGTATTCGCTGTTGGCCCGTGAGGCGGATGGGTCGCTACGGCCGGCCGACGAGCGCGATACGTCGGCACTGCCCTGCTACGACGCACGGGGGCTGACCACGGCCCTAGACCACCTGACCACCGTGTCCCGACACATGGACGCCATGGGCTGGGGGAACTACGCCAATGACCATGAGGATGCCAATGGGCAGTTCGAGCAGAACTTCCAGTACGCCGACGCGCTGACCACGTCCGATCGGCTCATCGTGTTGCGTCTCATGCTTCACACGCTGGCCCGTCGGCAGGACCTTTACGCCACGTTCATGCCCAAGCCGTTCGCCGACAAGACCGGCAACGGTCTACACACTCACCTCAGCCTGTGGTCCGCTGGCACCGACGAGCCGTTGTTCCACGACGACGATGATCAGCGGGGCCTCGGTCTCAGCGAACTGGCTTACCGCTTCACCGGTGGGATTCTGGACCATGCCCGGGGCCTCAGCGGGATCGTCTGTCCGACGGTCAACTCGTTCAAGCGCATCGGCGTTGGCCCGCCCGACTCGGGGGCCACCTGGGCACCTTCATACGTGGCCTACGGGGGCAACAATCGCACCCAGATGATTCGGGTGCCCGAGGGTGGTCGTATTGAAGTGCGAGTCCCGGACGGGTCGGCCAATCCCTATCTGGCTTTCACGGCCCTGCTGTCGGCTGGCTTGGACGGCATCGCCCACCATCGGGATCCTGGCGAACCCAACACCGACAACCTCTTCACCCTGTCGCTGGAGGAGATCGCCGCTCGGGGTATCACCGCCCTGCCGCCCACTCTGCTACACGCCATGGATGCCCTGGTGGCCGACGACGTCCTGCGGGCAGGTTTCGGATCGGGACGCGATGGTGACTACGTGGACTACTTCGCCGAGGTGAAGCGGGCTGAGTTCCGAGCCGTGAACGACCGGGTCAGTCCGGCTGAGATCGACCGGTACCTCACCCTGATGTAGGCGTGCTGGGGGGTCCTAGTCGGAGGACGAGCTAGGCCACCCCGCACCGCGCCACGATGGAGGTCGCAAGGATGGTCTAGGCGCTTCGGCCGAGTTCGCTGCCCCAGCATCGGGTGCCAGAACGCCCACGCCGGTGTTCGCGCGCGGGCGTCAGGCCATCTCGGTCCACTGGCCGTCGACCCACTGCTCGCGCAATACGAACTTCTGGATCTTGCCACTACCAGTCAGTGGGTACTGGTCGACCTCAAACCAGTGCCTCGGCGTCTTGTGCGGGGCCAAGTGCCCACGCAGGTAGGCGAACAACTCTCCCCTGTCGACGGACTGACCGGGCGCCGGCCGGACGAAGGCGGCCACCACCTCGCCCCACTTGTCGTCGGGCAGGCCCACCACCGCCACCTCGCCCACCGTGGGGTGGCCGAACAGCAGTTCCTCGAGTTCCTTTGGATAGATGTTCTCACCGCCCCTGATGATCATGTCCTTGAGGCGCCCTTCGATGGTGAGGTAGCCCCGCTGGTCCATGGCCGCCAGGTCGCCCGTGTGCAGCCAGCCGTCAACATCGATGGTCTCGGCGGTGGCGTCGGGCATCTCGTAGTAGCCGTTCATCACTAGGTAGCCGCGGGCGCAGTACTCGCCGACCGTGTCCGGAGGCACTGTCTCGCCGGTCTCCGGATCGATGATCTTCACCTCTACGTGGGGCATGGCGTTGCCGATGGTCAACGCCTTGTCCTCAATGGTGTCGGTGGTGTGGGTCATGGAAGACACCGGAGATAGTTCGGTCTGGCCGAACACGATGGTGAACGGAGCTTTCAACTCTCGTTCTAGGCGCTCCACGAGCGCCGCGGGCACCGTCGAACCACCGGAGCAGATGGCATCGATGGCGGACAGGTCGCGTGTAGCGAAGTCGGGGTGTTCAAGCATGGCCAAGAGCATGGTCGGCACGCCCAGCATGGCGGCTCCGCCGTAAGTCTCGATGAGTTCTAGGACCAGGCTGGGGTCGAATGCCTCAACCAGGACCATGGTCATCTTCATTGACACGGCGGTAAGGACCCCGAGTACGCACCCACCGGTGTGGAACAACGGCATGGTCAGGACGTAGACGGTGCCCTCGGTGACCCCGACCCGGTCCCCGGTATGGGCACCATTGTTGACCAGCCCCCGGTGGTGCAGCAGGGCACCCTTGGGGAAGCCGGTGGTGCCCGAGGTGTACTGGATCATGCACGGGTCCGTGGGGTCGGGGTCGACCAGTTCACCGTCCCAGACGTCGCCCGACCTCAGGAAGTCTTCCCATTCGTCTAGGCGGATGATCTCGCGCAGTTCAGGGCACTCCGGCTGGACCTCGACGGCTGTGCCCAGCATCGGGTTGCCCCGGAACTCGGGAAGCAGGATTAGTCCCGCTGCCCGGGACTGGTTCAGGACGTACTCCAGTTCGCGGGCCTGGTAGGCCGGGTTGATGGTCACCAGGATCACCCCGGCCATACCGCAGGCAAACTCCAACACCACCCACTGGGGCACGTTGGGGGCCCACAGGGCGACCCGCTCTCCAGGCTCGAAGCGGACCCGTAGGGCACGGGCCGCCCGTTCGGCGTCGGCCAACAAGTCGGCGTAGGTCCACTCGCTGCGCTCATCCGGGTTGGCCACGCCGGCAACCAGGGCACACCGGTCGGGGACCTCGGTAGCTACCTCGCGAAGCAATCCACCGATAGTCAGGTCGCGCAGCGGCGGTTCGGAGGGGCCGCGGGTCTCGGAGAGGGTGAGGGGGTTGGCATCGCTCATGACCTGTGACCGTACTGTGGAGGCAGCGGCTGGTTCGGGGGCGGGGTTAGATTCCGCGGAGTCGCAGCACTGAGATCGGGGGAATGCCCGTGGGGGCACTGGATGGAAAGTCGATCGTGGTCACTGGCGCCAGCAGTGGCATCGGCGAGGCCATTGCCCGCCGGATGGTGGCCGAGGGG
>JASLKB010000072.1 GCA_030747775.1 Acidimicrobiales bacterium
ACCGATGATCAGCTCACGCTGACCACGACCAATCGGGATCAGTGAGTCAATGGCCTTGATCCCGGTCTGCATCGGCTCGTGCACGGGCTTGCGGCCCATGATCCCCGGTGCCTGGATCTCCATGCGGCGGGGCTGGGTGTTGGTCAGCGGACCCTTTCCATCGATCGGCTCACCGAGGGCGTTGACGACGCGGCCCAGGAGGCCGTCTCCCACGGGCAGCGACAGGATGTCGCCAGTGGCACGGACCGTCTGGCCCTCCTCGATGTTGTCAACCTCGCCGAGGACCACAGCACCGATGGACTCCTCGTCGAGGTTCAGGGCTAGGCCGAACGTACCGCTCTCAAATTGAAGCAGCTCGTTGACCGCGGCGTCGGGTAGGCCCGACACGCGGGCGATGCCGTCGCCAACCTCGAGGACCCGCCCGACCTGGGTCTGTTCCAGGCTCGGGGTAAACCCGTCGAGGTTCTTGCGGATCGCTTCGGCGATGTCCGCGGTGTTGATCGTGAGTTCGGACATGGTGTATCTCTCTTGTCTCTGGCTCGTGTCTGGCCGGGCCGATGGCCTAGCGGAAACTCTCGCGAAGCTGATTCAGGCGCCGTCGGACGCTGCCGTCAATGATGTCGTCACCAATCTCGGTGACCACGCCACCCAGGACCGTCGGGTCGATGACGACCCTGATCTCGACGTCCCTACCGGTGCGGGTATTGATGGCCGAGGCCAGCCGATTTCGCTGTTCGGCAGTCAGGTCGATCGCCGTTCGGACGGTGGCCACGGACTTGTTGCGGGATGCGGCGCTGCGCTCAACCAGTGCGTCGACGATGGCGGGCAGGTCAGTGGTGCGACCAGCACCGACCACCATCGAGACCAGGGCCGTCGTCGTGGCCGAGGCCTTCCCCCCGAGTAGGTCCTCTACGACCTGCTGACGGCGGGAAACCGGAACACCTTGATCGGCCAGGGTCGAACCGAGCTGATCGTCGGACCGGAGGGCCTGGGCGAACCGAAACAGTTCGTCCTCAACCACGGCGAGATCACCCTCTGCCGCGGCGACGGCGAATAGCGCGTCGGCGTAGCCGGTCACCCTCGAGTCAGCCATTACCACCGGCCACCTCGTCGATGTAGGCGTCGATCAGACGACCCTGCACTTCGGTATCAAGGCTGGACTGGACCACGCGCTCGGCGGCGCCGAGGGCGATTCCGGCCACCTCAGCCCGGAGGTCGGCTATGGCCTGGGTGCGCGACGACTCGATGTCGGCCGCGGCTCGGGCTCGAAGCTCGGCCATCTCAGCTTCATGGCGAGCCATCAGGTCAGTCCTGACCTGGTCGGCCGCACCGCGGGCCTCGTCAATCAGCCGGGAGGCCTCAGCCTTGGCGTCTGCGAGACGTTCCTCGTAGTCCGCTTGGACCGCCTGGGCGTCGGTCCGGGCCTGCTCTGCGGCGTCAAGATCGGTCCGGATCTTCTCGGCTCGGGCGTCCATCGCGCCTTTCACAGCCGGAAAGCCCTTCTTGACCATGAGTACGAACAGGATCAGGAAGGCGGCACCACCCCAGACGATCTCGTTCAGTTCTGGGAGGATCGGGTTGGGTGCCTCAAAGCACTTCTCCAACTCATCCTGTACGTGCTCGTCATGAAGCACATCGTGGTCTTTTCCATGATGCTCCTCAGCCTCATGAATCACTTCCGCCATACAACCACCCACACTTTCGCCCGAGGCTTGGGCCGGGCTAGCAAAAGCCGCGATGCCTAGCAGGGCGAACAGCGGGGCCGCCAGCAAGCGGTTCCGTCGAATTCGCATAGTTCGTCTCTCTTCTCGAAGGGTCTCGTGAATACCTAGAGGGGGTAGAACCCAATCAGGGCAGTAGAAGGATGAAGACGACGAAACCGATCAGGGCGAGTGCCTCGGTGAAGGCAATACCGAGGAACATCGTCGTACGGACCATGCCAGCCGACTCTGGTTGTCGGGCCATCGCGGAGATGGCGTTACCGACCACAGTGCCGATACCGACACCCGGTCCGATAGCCGCTAGGCCATAACCGAGACCGGCACCAATGGCCTTGAGGCCCTCGAGCATCTCACCAGGTCCCGTCTGCGCCAAAACGTTGAGCACTTGGATTCTCCTGTTTTCTCATTCACCCGGCCGGTGTTTCCGATCCGGAGACTTGTCGTTATTTGTTGGTAGGGGTTTCGTGCCCGCCCCTTGGCGGACGACGATCTGCGGTGGTCGGATCAGTGCGCCGGGTGGAGCGAGCCGCCGATGTAGACGGCAGTCAGGATCGTGAAGATGAAGGCCTGTAGCACTGACACCAAGATCTCGAAGCCAGTCATCATGACGAGCATGGAAAATGGCGCCACAGCACCCACAAAGCCATTTGACCAAAGCGTGTGAGTCAACACAGCGAAGGTAACCAGCAGGAGGTGGCCGGCGACCATATTGGCCCAGAGTCGGATGGCCAGCGAGAACGGCCGCACCACGAAAGTCGACACCAGTTCGATGGGGGTCACGATCAGGTACAGGGCCACAGGCACGCCCGGGGGAAACAGCGAGTTTTTCAGGTAACCGCCAAAGCCCTGGGCCTTAATGCCCACAAAGTTGTAGATGACCCACACAACCAGTGCCAGGGTGATCGGGATCGCCATACGGCTGTTAGCCGGGAACTGAATGCCCGGGATGACCTCAAAGATGTTCGAGAAGAGGATGAAGAAGAACATCGTGGTCAGGAAGGGCATGAATTTCTTGCCCTCCTCGCCGATGGTCTCCATTACCACCGACTCTTCGATGAAGGTCACGCCCGACTCGGCAACGTGCTGCACACCGGCCGGCACAAGCGAGCCGGTCTTGCGGCCAGCCAGCAGGAAGATGGCCGCGGTGATCGCGACGGCGGCCAAGTAGATCAATACCGTCTTGTTGATGGCGTAAGCCGTCCCGCTGAACAACATGTCGGGCCACTCGAAGAGGTGGCTGACCGGCGGGAAATCGAGTGCTAGCACGTTCACGTGGAGCGCTTCTCCTGTGGGGATCTACTTGGTGGGCTTAAGGCCGGGGGCGGCAAGCGTCATGGCGACGTGCCGAGACTCCCAGGCCAAGAGGCCGAGATGGGTGACGAGTAGGGTGATGGCGAAGGGCACGGTAGCCAGCAATCCGATGGCCTTGACGGTCAGGACAACCGCTGTCATCAAGGCCAGGCGAGCGACGTAGCCACCAAGGACAGCGCCGTAGAGGGCATTAATGGAGATCTGCGCGGCCCGAGAGATGATGGCCGCACCCAACCGGAAGTTCACAGCCACCAGCACCAGGGCAAGCGCCGATGAGAGCAGGCCGTCGATGCCCCAGCCCAGTACGCCTGCCAGCAGGAAGACGGGGGCGACCCAGGTGGCCCGACGAGTCAGGTCGCGGGCAATAGCGCCCTCGGTGGCAGTTGGGTCGTCCACGATCGGAACACCGTTCACTGGAGTGGACCCTCAGCCTGCCAGGCAGCACGACGATCGACACGGGCCTTCTCGAGGCTCTGGCCATAACTGTGGGCCAGTCGGTATGAGGCGTAGGCCAACGTCACGATGGTGAAAGCAATGGTGAAGACCGGGGTCGTTCCGATGCGTCCGTCCAGCAGCCAGCCCAAGAAGCCGAAGATAGCCGGGGTGACGGCTAGTTCGAAGGCTGCAGCGAAGGCGTCGCCGAAGCCCTGTCGCATCTCGCGCGTTTCGGCAGTAGCCATCGGTGTGATCCTCCGCCGGCAGGTCTCATCGGACCCCCGGGCGTACCGATTCCGGTACAGGTCGTCGTGCAGGTCGGTCCGACGATGGCGGTCGACGGACGCGCTTGTGAATCTAATCACCAAGTCCCCCGGGGGCAACCCTAGAGCCGCCATGACAACACAAATTGGTCACACCCGGTCCTCGGTAGACAGTTCGACCACTAACCGCAGCCGCGGGTGGAGCACGGTGAACAGGAGCAGACCGATGGCAGCGATGCCGATGGGGACGACGGCATCCCCGTCGCCCGAGTAGGTCGGCCACAGCACGAAGCCCGACAACAGTGCGCTCCAGCCCCAGAGGATCACCACGGCACGTCGGTGACCGTGGCCCAGCCTCAGCAGGCGGTGGTGAAGATGGTCCTTGTCGGCCGCCGTTACCCGCAGGCCCGGTGTAGCGGCCCGACGTACTACGGCGAAGACCAGGTCGAACAACGGCACCCCGAGGATCACCACCGGGATGAACACCGGAGCAAAGAAGAAGAAGGACTGTCCGCTGAAAGCCGCCTCGGTTCGACCACCCACCGACACCGTCGAAGCGGCCATGAGTAAACCCAGGAGCAGTGCCCCACCGTCGCCCATGAAGATCCGCGCTGGATGCACGTTGTGGGGAAGGAACCCCACGCAGATCCCTACAACGATGATCGCTAGCACCGACCCCGGGTTGCCCTCGAACAGGAGGCCCTCATCGCCTAGGCGCAGTGCGTACAGGAAGAAGGTTGCAGCGGCGATAGCCACGATGCCTGCCGCCAGCCCGTCTAGGCCGTCGATGAGGTTCAGTGCGTTGGCCAGGAGCACCACCCAGACAACGGTCAGCAGCGCCGAGAGGTCCGGAGAAAGTAGAACCACGTCCAGAAACGGGATACGGAGAACCACGAGGGCCACGCCGGCTAGCGACAGGACGCTGCCGGCCAGCACCATGCCGGCCACCTTGGCCGGGGCCGAGACAGGTCGCACGTCATCGATCACCCCCACTACGCAGATCACCACCGCGGCCGAGACCACGCCCAACATCTCCGTCGGGGCGGCGAACACTTCGGAGAAATCACCGACCATCCAAGCCGCCAGGACACCGGCCAGCAGCCCACCCAGCATCGCCGTCCCGCCGAGGGACGGGGTGGGCGCAGTGTGGACGTTCCGCTCGTCGGGCGCCACTACGAGCCCGGAACCGATGGCGAACCGGCGCACGATCGGCGTAGCCGCGGCGGTGGTCAAAGCGGCCACCGCTCCAACGATCAGGTGGGGGACGACGCCGGGCACTGGTTCAGGATTCCTGACTCGTCACCCGGGTGGCCGGTCGCTCTTGGGACAGGGTCCCGATCGGCTCAGGCGTAAACGGGGAAGCGGGCACAGAGGGCGTTGACATCAGCGCGCACGGCGGCGATCTCGGAGTCGTCATCCCGACCGCGCAGGGCACGCACGATCAAATCGGCAATACCAGCCATCTCGGCCTCACCCATGCCCTGGGTGGTGGTCGAGGGAGTACCGATCCGCATGCCGCTGGTCACAAACGGCGACCGGGGGTCGTCGGGCACGGTGTTCTTATTCAGAACGATGCCAGCACGGTCCAAGGTGTTCTGCGCCACCGCCCCGGTCACCTCGGCGTCAAAGGTCCGCAAGTCGACGACCATCAGGTGGTTGTCGGTCCCACCAGTAACCAGGCGGAAGCCGTGTCCAACCAGCGAGGCAGCCAGCGCCGAGGCATTGGCCACGATCTGGCGGGCGTAGTCGGCGAAGGATGGATCGGCTGCCTCGCGAAACGCCACCGCCTTGGCCGCGATGTGGTGCTCCAGCGGACCACCCTGCGAGCCGGGGAAGACCGATTTGTCAATAGCGGCCGCGTACTCCTCACGGCTCAGGATGCAGCCACCACGCGGGCCGCGCAGCGTCTTATGGGTGGTGAAGGTGACGATGTCACAATGCGGCACCGGGTTGGGATGCGCGCCACCGGCGATCAAGCCGGCGATATGGGCCGCATCGAACATCAAGAGGGCGCCTACCTCGTCAGCGATCTCCCGCAGGGGGGCCGGTTCGATGATCCGGGGGTATGCCGTGGCACCAGCCACGATCAGTTTGGGCCGGGCCGCCCGAGCCTGGTCACGCAGTTGGTCCATGTCGATGCGCTCGTCGCTGCCGGTCAGGCCGTAGGACACGAAGTTGTAAAGCTTGCCGCTGGCGTTGACTGGAGAACCATGGGTGAGGTGACCGCCGTGGTCCAGGCTCAGGCCGAGCACCGTGTCGCCCGGTTCGAGGAGGGCCTGGTACACCGACATGTTGGCGTTAGCGCCTGAGTGAGGCTGGACGTTGGCGTGATCGGCGCCGAAGAGGGCCTTGACCCGTTCGCGGGCCAGGTCCTCGACCTCGTCCACGTGCACGTTGCCGCCGTAGTACCGCTTGCCGGGGTAGCCCTCGGCGTACTTGTTGGTCAGGACCGACCCGCTGGCCTCCAGTACGGCTGGCGAGGCGAAGTTCTCCGACGCGATGAGCTGCAGCGTGGTGTTCTGCCGTTCGACCTCCTGGTCGATGTATCCGAACAGTTCGTCGTCTCGCGACATGGGCCAGGGCATGGGGACCACCTATTGGTCGACGCGGGGGTCGCCCGCTCGAGTGAATGGGTTGACCGGATCCTCCACGACCCCGGCCGCAGCGGATCCGGTCCGGTTGCGGTCGCGGAAGGTTACCGGTTCAACCCGCGACGAGTGCCCCCGCGAGAGCGTCAACCGCTGCATCGGCCACCACGTCGGCTCGGCGGGCCACTACCAGACGGCGGGTCCCCACCGGTCGACGTCGGACGCGGGCCAGGGGTTCCGCCCCTGACTCGGCCTGGGCCGCTGACAGCACCGCCCATCCCATTCCGAGACGGACCATCTCTCGGAGGACCTCGGGCTGGTTTGATTCAGCGACCACAGCGAAGGGCGCCCCGATGGTGGCCAACCCGGCGGCGATGACCTCGCGAGTGTGCGAACCCCGGGGGTAGGTCACCCATGGGCCCCACCTCTCAGCCGGCCCGACATGAACACCGTCTGGGGCGTAGGCGTGCATTGGTTCGTCGAGGCACGGCGACGTGGTCAGCCCTGCGATGGGGCCGGTCGGCTCAACACAGACCACAAGGTCCAGGTCGCCGACTAGCAACGCATCGAGCAGGACACCCGATGGCGCGACGGTGAGCCGCAGGTCCAGACCTGGCACGTCACGACGGTGCCGTCGGATCACCTCGGCTCGGTGGTGGACGGCCACCGCGTCGATGGTCCCCAACCGGACTACGCCGGCCCGACCGGTGCGCTGGGCCTCGGCCCACCGAGCCAGGTCACGGGTCTCGGCCACCACCCGACGGGCATGGGCCAGCACCTCGGTGGCCTGCGGTCTGGGGCGGGTGTGGCGGCCATAGCGTTCAAAGAGGGGGACTCCGACCCGTCGTTCCAACTCGGCTAGGCCCTGGGTGAGGGCCGACGGAGTAACGCCGAGCGAGGCAGCGGCAGCAGCCCGGGTCGGCGATCCTGCAGCGGCCACCAAGTACTCCAATTGCTGCACGGTCAGGTTCGGGAGGATCGGATCGTCCATCAAAGGGGGTTCCTGTTCGATAGTTCAGTCTTTCTAAATCCTAGTACCAGACCTTTTCTGTATCCTTATGCTTCTCGCCATGAACAAACCTCTCGACATCGCACCCGCTACCGGCCGCCTCGGGGTTCTGACCCCGGGGATGGGTGCTGTGGCCTCAACCTTCATCGCCGGTGTCATCGCCGCCCGCCAGGGCCTGACGCCCCCTATCGGATCGGTTAGCCAGATGGCCCATATCCGTCTAGGTGACCGGGAAAGCGACCGCAACCCCCTCATCCGCGAGTTTGTTCCCCTAGCCGAACTGGACGACATCGTCTTCGGCGGCTGGGACCCCATCTCGCCAAACGTGCTGGAAGCTGCCCGTACCTGTGGCGTGCTCGAAGATGCCGACCTCGCCCCCGTCTCGGCTGAGCTCGAGGGCATCGTCACCATGGACGCCGTGTTCGACCAGCGCTGGGTCAAGAAGCTCGAGGGCACACGGGTGAAGTCTGAGACCAACAAGTGGGATCAGGCCCAAGCCCTCATCGCCGACATCGAAAACTTCCGGCTAGCCAACGAGTGCGACCGCCTCGTCATGGTGTGGTGCGGCTCGACTGAGGCCTACCAGGAGCCCAGCGCGGTGCACGACACGGTAGAGGCCTTCGAGGCCGGCCTGCACGACGGCGACGAGAACATCTCCCCCAGTCAGATCTACGTATACGCGGCGCTAATGAGCGATGTGCCATTCGCCAACGGTGCCCCCAACCTGAGCGTTGACCTGCCCTGCATGATCGAGTTGGCCGCCCGGCGTGGCGTGCCCATCGCCGGGAAGGACTTCAAGACCGGCCAGACGCTCATGAAGACGCTGCTGGCCCCCGGCTTCAAGGCCCGGATGCTTGGCCTTCGCGGCTGGTACTCAACCAACATCCTGGGCAACCGGGATGGTGAGGTCCTTGACGACCCGGAGAACTTCAAGACCAAGGAGGTCTCGAAGCTGGGTGTACTGGACACCATTCTCCAGCCTGAGTCCTACCCGGACCTGTACGGGAACATCGACCACGTTGTTCGCATCAACTACTACCCACCTCGGGGTGACAACAAGGAGGGTTGGGACGCCATCGACATCTTCGGGTGGATGGGGTACCCAATGCAGATCAAGGTTGACTTCCTCTGCCGCGACTCGATTCTGGCCGCGCCCATCGTCCTCGACTTGGCACTCTTTCTTGACCTGGCTCACCGAGCCGGCCAGTCGGGCGTCCAAGAATGGCTTTCCTTCTACCTGAAAGCGCCACAGGCGGCTACCGAGGCCGGCGCCGAACACGACCTGTTCATCCAGCAGACCAAGCTGAAGAACACTCTCCGAGAGTGGATGGGCGAGGAACCCGTCACACATTCCGAGGCTGGCTAACTGCATTCCCGATCCAGGGTCTAGGACGGAACCGGCGATCGGGCCGAAACGGGTCGCCGCCACAATGCTGGGTAGAGATCGCTGGCGACGCGGTCTCCATGACCCAGTCCGGCGGCCTCCATCACCTGGCGGTGGTCAGGGTCCATGCCCTCGGGCCGGAAGGCCACGCGGACGTCGTCGCCCAGCCACTGGGTGTTAAACACCCGCAAGTCCCTGTCGGGCGCCAGGTTGCCTGACCCACCATGGATAATCCGGGCGTTGAACACGGCCATGTCTCCGGGCTCCATGTCCCAGCCCAGGATCTCGTAGGCGTCGCGGTCGCCCTCTATGTCAGGGAGCGGCACCCGGTCGTCATTGACCCCGTACCCGACCTGGTCGCGATCGTCTCCCGTCAGGGCACCGAAGTTCTGCTGCCGATACCGCTGGTTCCAGCGATGTGACCCCCGGACGAACTCCAACGCGCTCTCGCGGGCCACCGGCACCAGCGGTGTCCACGCCGAACAGGTGTCGAAGCCGGCCACCGACCAGTACGGCTCGTCCTGGTGGAACGGCGTGCGAAACCGCACCCCCGCCGTGCGTACGAACACCGCGTCAAAGAAGAAGTTCACTTCCGAGGCACCCAGCAGGTGACCAGCGATCTCAGCCATAGGCGACCGCTCCACGAACTCCCGGTACTCCGGCACCTGCAACCAGCACTGGCTGTCGTAGGTAGTCGTCCCGCCCCGGTCGTCGGCGTCCCAGACTCGGCGTCGCTCCGATGAACCGGCCAGAGCCCGGTCCATGCCCCTCTGCAGCAGTGCGATCCACTCCGGACCAACGGCCCCCCGCAGGCAGACCACGCCGTCCTCGGCAAAGGCCAGGACCTGCTCGTCGGTGACCGGTCCGTGCCCCATGGGCGCGGACCCTAGATCCGGCTCTGGTGGCCTGCCCAGTACTCGTCCTTTAGGAGACGCTTATAGAGCTTCCCGGTGGGATGACGGGGCAACTCGTCGCGGAAGTCCACGCTGCGCGGGCACTTCACGTCGGCCAGCTGCGACCGGCAGAAGGCCACCAGCTCGGCGGCCAGCTCCGGTCCGGCCGCGGCCGGATCGACCGCCTGGACGACCGCCTTGACCTCCTCACCGAAATCGTCGTTGGGCACGCCGATAACGGCAACATCGAAAACCGCTGGATGCATTGTCAGGATGTTCTCAGCCTCCTGCGGGTAGATATTCACCCCCCCGGAGATGATCATGTACGCCTTGCGGTCGGTCAGGAAGAGGTAGCCATCCTCGTCGAGTCGGCCTACGTCGCCCAGCGTGCTGGTGTCGGGTCGCAGTTTGGCCTCGGCGGTCTTCTCCGGATCGTTGTGGTACTCAAAATCCGAGTTGCCCCGGAAGTAGACGCCACCCTCTTGGCCGACCGGCACCTCTTGGCCATCGTCGTCGAGGATCAGTACCTCACCCAGCAGAGCCTTACCGACCGTGCCCGGATGGGCCAGCCAGTCGACCGAATTGGTGTACGTCAGACCGTTCCCCTCGGTGCCGGCGTAGTACTCGTGCAAGACTGGGCCCCACCACTCGATCATCCGCCGTTTCACGTCGACCGGACACGGTGCAGCAGCGTGGATCGCCGAACCGAGCGTCGACAGGTCGTAGGCGGCCCTTACCTCGTCGGACAACTTCAGCATCCGGACGAACATGGTCGGCACCCACTGGCTCCAGGTGACGCCGTGTTTCTGGATGGCCGCCAATGCCCCCTCAGCGTCAAACCGCTCCATGACCACCACGGTGCACCCCAGTCGGTGGGCACCTAGGCAGAAGCGGAGTGGAGCGGCGTGGTACAGGGGCGCCGGCGAGAGGTACACCGATCCCGGGGTGGCCCCAAACAGGGCCTCAGCCATCATTGTGATCGAGTTGGCCTGGCCGAGCGCCACTCCCGGCAGCGGCGACTTGACACCCTTGGGGCGACCGGTGGTGCCCGAGGAGTAGAGCATGTCCTGGCCCTCGGTGCGATCAGGTAGAGGCTCGGCCGCCTGAGCGGCCACTGCGTCCTCAAAGCAGGCGTGATCCTGGATCGGTCCACCGATAGAGAAGCGGGCCTCGACGGTGGGGGTGGCCGCCGTGATCTCGGCCACGTCATCGGCCTTGTACGGCGAAGTCACGAAGGCCCGGGCTCCGCAGTCGTCGACGATGTAGGCGATCTCGTCAGCGGTAAGGCGCGACGAGATGGCGGTGTAGTAGCAGCCGGCGTAGTGGGCACCCCAGGCCAAAGCTAGGAACTCGATGCGGTTCTCGAGGCAGAACGCCACATGGTCACCAGGCCCGATGCCCAGGCCGCGGAGAAGTCGAGAGATGCGGTTGGCCTCAGCGTCAAGTTCTGCGAACGTCAGAGTCTGGCCGGATTCGGCCATGACAATGGCCACCCGACTAGGGGCCTCGACAGCCCACCGGCCGGGGTACTGCAGGCTCTCCTCAGCGTCATCCATGGCGCCGAAACCTACTGTTGAGACCCCCGGAACCCGAAAGTGGGCAATACCCACTGTCACAAATCCCGCTTAGGTTTGTCTTGCCATGGAGACGACGATCCTGAGGACGAGGTACGGCCGACCAGCCACGGCCACGCTGGCCGACGTGATCCATACCTCCAAGAACGGCGACCCTCTGACCATGATCACCGTGGTCGTACCCGACCACACGCTCGGGCTCACCGTCCGCCGACAACTTGCGGCGAACGCCGATGGTCTGGTTGCAGTCGACTTCATCACCCTGCTCGATCTAGCCCGCCGGATTTCCGCCGGTTCACCGCTGATCTCCAATCGTCGACCGGTCAGTGACGCTGTGGTTCTGGCCGCCACCCGTCGGCTGCTAGCCGAACGTCCCGGCGCCTTCGCCCCCGTGGCTGACCACCCCTCGGTGGAACACACCGTGATGGCCACTCACCGGAACCTCCGCGAGGTCCACCCAGAAGCCCTCGACCGCCTATCGGCTATCGGGGGTCCGGTGGCCGACCTCGTCGACCTCCACCGGTCTCTCGTCGAG
>JASLKB010000073.1 GCA_030747775.1 Acidimicrobiales bacterium
GGTCGTCCCTGCCATGCGGCCAGCCGTCCGACAGCGATAGTCAGGACTCTGGCGCCCAGATCGGCGATGAGGCCGGTGTCCTCAGCGATGTCGATGAATTGGGCGGGTTGAAGCAGTTCGCCGGCCGAACCCCGGATACGGGCCAGGGCCTCGGCGCCCACCACCTGGGAATCGGAAAGGCGGATCACCGGCTGGAAGTGGACTTCAATTCGATCCTCATCTAGCGCCGAGCGAAGCTCCTGCTCGACTGAGTGTCGCCGGACTGCCTGAGCCCGCAGGTGGGCGCCGAACATGACGGCCCGGTCGCGCCCGCCCTCCTTGGCCCGGTACATAGCGGTATCGGCGTCGCGGAGTAGGTCGGACGGGGTCTCGGTGCCGTGAGCCACGGCGATGCCGACACTGGCCGACATCACGGTGGAGTCGGCGCCGAACTCCACTGGTCTGGCTAGAGCGGTACGGACTCGCTCAGCCGCCGCCAGGGCGTCGGTGGTGCGGACCATGTCGGCGATGACCACCACAAACTCGTCGCCCCCCAGGCGGGCCACTAGATCACCGGGTCGGATGGTCCGCTCTAGCCGGCGGGCTGCCTCCCGGAGTAGGTCATCACCTACCCCGTGGCCGAGTGAGTCGTTAACCACCTTGAAGTGGTCGAGGTCCAGGAACAGCACGCCCACCATCCGGTCATGTCGAGCCGCCCGGTGGAGGGCGTCCTGAAGACGGTCTAGGAGAAGGGCACGGTTGGGGAGGCCTGTGAGCTCGTCGTGGTACGCCCGTTCTTCCAACTGGGCGGCCACCTCAACCCGTTCGGTGACGTCTCGGGCGTTGACGACTACACCGGCCACCGCCGGGTTTCCTAACAGGTTGGTGGCTACAACCTCCATGTGTCGCCATCCGCCCTCGGCGTGGGCTACCCGTGCCTCAGCGGCCGGAGACATGCCCGGGCGGGCTACCACCTCGGCGGCTCGGGCTCCCAGTACCCCGAGATCATCGGGGTGTACTAAGTCTGTGACGCCGACGCCCTCTAGTTCGTGGGCCTCGCGACCCAAGACACGTGCCACGGCCGGACTGGCGTAGACGATTCGGGCATCCTCGCCAATTACGCATACGAGGTCGGAGGCGTGCTCCACCAGAGCGGCCAGCCGGATCTCTGATGCCTCGACGCGCTCTTGGGCGGCGTGTAGGTCGGTCAGATCACGGCCCATCACCGAGATGGCGTCTACCGCGCCTTCCTCGTCTCGGTGCGTCACCAGCACCGCTGAGATGGGTACCGTGCCGGTACTACCAAGGAGTCGCAGTTCACCCCGCCAGGTGCCCTCGGAGCGCACGGTGGGTAGGGCCGTGGTGGCGTACTGGGCCTGGGACCAACCGTCCAGTAGGTCGAGAATCCTGATCGATTCGCCGGGTTGGGGTGAGATACCGGCACTGTGGCGTTGGAGCGCGTCGTTGGCCCACACCACGTACTCACCTGTCGGGTCGAGCACGGCCACCGGGTCGGGTGTGGCCTCCAACACCCGGGTCAACTCCTGGGCTCGGCGCGCCTCGTCCATTTCGTCTGACACGTCGACCATCGTCAGGAGCGCGCCAGCCCCTCCGGTGGTTCTGCCATCAATGGGATCTCCGATGGGACTGGTAGACAGATCGACCCAGCGGGTTGTGCCATCGTCGGCCAGAAATCGGAGTCGGCCTCGGAGCGCCTTACGGGTGGCCAGCGAGCGGGTGAGATCGGCCAGAAACTCAGCCCGCCCGTCGGGGTCGACGTCTGCAGCCCACCCGTCTCCCAGGGCTTGGGAGGCTGGGCGTCCTGTGGTGGCCTCCCATCGGGCGTTCACCCGGACGGCTCGGCCTCGCTCATCGAGGCGGGCTGCGCCGGTCGGAGTGGCATCGACGAGGTCATCGAGCACTTGGTTTGACGGGACGGTGGAGTCGGGAGTGGGCATGTGGGTCACGTGCGGACGGGGGGACTCGAACCCCCATGCCTCTCGGCGCCGGCTCCTAAAGCCGGTGCGTCTGCCAGTTCCGCCACGTCCGCGTCGCCTGAGCCTACGAGGCTCGGACCGGGTACCCGGGTCAGTGCATCTCGCCGCGGCGCACTATCACCTTGTCGATGATCCCATAGTCACGGGCCTCCTCGGCAGTGAACCAGCGGTCGCGATCGCTATCGGCCTCGATGGTCTCGACGGACTGGCCGGTGTGCCCAGCAATCCGCTCTTGGAGCATCTTCTTGGTGTACGCCATCTGTTCGGCCTGGATGGCGATGTCGGACGCTTGTCCACGGACCCCACCGAGGGGCTGGTGCATCATGATCCGGGCGTGTGGAAGGGCGTATCGCTTGCCCTGGGCACCAGCGCACAGCAGGAACTGGCCCATAGAGGCCCCCAGACCCATGCAGATGGTGCCCACCTCGGGCCCCACGAATTGCATGGTGTCGTAGATGGCCATGCCGGCCGTGACTGATCCTCCCGGCGAGTTGATGTACATCCAGATCGGTTTGTCGGGGTCCTGAGCTTCGAGGAAAAGCATCTGAGCGATGATGAAGTTCGCCATCTCGTCGTTGACGTCAGTGCCCAGGAAGACGATGCGGTCCTTTAGGAGCCGGGTGTAGACGTCGAAGCGTCCGTGATCGAGGGTGTCGCTGTCTGAGGCGACGGTCGTGGGCATGGTGGGAACCGGCGAGGCGTTCATGAGGGCGCAGGGTAGCGGCGCTGCCGGTCAGGCCTGCGCTGCGCTAGCCCGGGCCCGAAGGTCGGACACTGCGTGCTCGAGGCCTTCAGGGTCGCGGAAGAGGGCGCTGCCCGACACTAGGCGGTCGGCTCCGGCGGCCACCATGCCAGCCACTGTCAACGGTCCAATTCCACCGTCTACCTCGATTGCGCAGTCGTAGCCCTCTAGCAGGGAGGCCACTTCACTGACCTTGTCCACTAGTGGGATGTGGGCCTGTCCGCCGAACCCCGGGTTAACAGTCATCACCAGTACCACGCCTAAAAGGTCGCGGATATGGCGGATCACACTGGCCGGTGTATGTGGATTCAATGCCACACCTGGGGTAGCACCTAGCTCGGCGATATATCCGATCGTGCGGTGTAGGTGGTCGCACGCCTCAGCGTGGACGAGCACCGTCGAGCAGCCGGCTTGAACGTACCGGTCCACCAATCGGTCCGGTTCGACGACCATAAGGTGGGCCTCGAATTCCAGATCTACCAGCGGACGGATTGAACCGATGACATCAGGCCCAAAGGTGAGATTGGGTACGAAGACGCCATCCATGACGTCCCAGTGGATGAGGTCTACCCCTGCTTTCTCAAGGGCCTGACACTCCTCGCCGAGTCTGGCAAAATCGACGGGCAGGACCGACGGGGCGATCCTCACGGGGCGGGCCATCGACCGAGACTATCCGCAGGCCCCGGACTCGACGGCGCTGGTATCAGCGTCGCTGGAGGGCGAACGGCGGAATCGGAGGCGCTCAGAGTAGGGATAGAAATCGGGCAGGTCCCTCCGGGCTAGCTGGTCCTGAACTCCCTTCCAGAACTCGGCGGAGTAGAGGTCGGCATGCACCTCGTCGAAGCGCCGTCGGACCTCGGAGGACACATCGCTGGGGAAGGCCATGAAGGTCGGAAATTGCTCGGGGAAAACGTCACCGGGCTCAACGGAGAACCATGGCTCGGAGCGCATCTCGTCTGCGGGGTCCTCAGTTTGGGGGATGGCCCGGAACCGGCATTCCTCGAGCAGCATGAGTTCGTCGTAGTCGTAAAATACGACGTTGGCGTGGCGGGTGACGCCGAAGTTCTTGGTGAACAGGTCGCCGGGGAACACATTCGCGGCCGCTAGGTCTTTGATGGCCCAGCCCCAGTCAATGGCGGCGGCCACTGCCTTTTCAGTCGACATCTCCCGCAGGTACAAGTTGAGCGGATACACCTGACGCTCCGAATAGACATGGCGGATCACCACCTGGTCACCGACCACCCGTACCGATTCGGCCGCCGTCTCTAACAATTCGTCGAGCAGCTCTGGGTCGAACCGATCTCTGTCGAACGAGAGGTTCTCGAACTCCCATGCCTCGACCATTCGCCCCACCCGGTCGTGGTTGTACACGAGGTCGTACCGTCGCTTGACGGCGTCCCGGGTCGTGTTTTTCGGCGGGTCGAACCGATCTTTGATGATCTTGAACACCACGTTGAACGACACCAGAGTGAAGACGGCCATGACCATGCCTGGGGTGCCGCGGGTCCGGACGAACTTGTCGTGAGAGTGGTCAAGGTGTCGATACAGCGACCGATAGAGGCTGGTTTTACCGTGTTGGGGGAAGCCGACAGCGGTGTAGAGCTCGGCAAGGGATTTCATGGGCAGTAGAGACTTGAGGAACCCCACCAGCTCGGACGGGTTAGACCATTCAACGAAGAAGTGAGACCGGGTGAAACTGAACAGCCGACTGGCGTGGGACTCGGTAACCAGCACCGTGTCGACCCGGAGTCCGTCGTCGGCGTGCACCACAGGAATGACGATGGGCGTTACCCGGTTCTGCTGTCGGAGTCGCCCGACCAGATAGGCGCCCTTGTTGCGGTAGAAGACCGGCCGCAGCATGTCTATGCCGTCGGCCGAGAGGCTGTCCCACTCCTCCAGTAGGAACGAGTCGATGCGTGCGGCAGCGCGTCGCGCGTCGTCTTCGACGTCGGCCCACGGGGCGTCGAAGGCCGCTACTTCGAGGATCTCCCTGACCATTGCGGCTGTGTCACGGACCCGTGTGGCCGTGGTGAACAACTCGGCTCGACCCTCGCCTCGCGAGATAGTGGTGGCGCCGAACCACCGTAACTCGACGTCGTTGTCGACCCCGATGGTGGTGAAGACCCGTCGGGTAACCGAGTTGAAGAACGTTTCGGCCAGACCAAAGTCGCTGCGGTCGGCAATGCGTTCCCTGTAGTGGCTGCGTCCGGCTCGCCAGACGCCCCGTCGGTCGGCCACGCCGTCAACTAAGGGTCGGACCCTCTCCACGACGGTTAGAACTGTGGATCGATGCATCAGGAGTCGTTGGTTGGCGTCGTGCTCCCGGTCACCCCATTCCCGGTTCGTGAAGTGGGTGCTAGCCCGACGCGACACCTTGCGAAAGCTAGCCATGTACTCGACGAAGCCCGCCAGGATGGTGTCGGCGATCTGCTGACCGGTCCGCTCGTCGGTTCGCTGGTCAGCCGGCCCGCCGGCCGGATCGTTCACGAGGACTGGTCCTGTTGGAATGCTTGCCAGGTCGGATCAGATTCGGGCAGCGTGCCCCAGCCGTCGTGGTTGGCGGGCCAGTCCGCCGGAGGTAGGCGTAATGGGTTAGTGCCGACCTCGGCGCCGTAGAAGAGTTGGTGGCGTCGTCCTACGAATAGCCAGTGGCCGTCCACCCGGCGATACCGGTCGTCGTAGCGGATCGACTGATGTATCCAGCGGTCGCCGTCTTGAATCTCGGCCCGGCAGTACACATGGCCGGTGGCGTCTTCCGGACCCTGCATGTCGATCTGGTGGGTACCCACGTGCAGGATGGTCACCCCGATGGCCCCCAGTTGGCCGGTGAGGTTCTCCCGGAGGGCGGCGTGGCCGGTCACGGGCTCGCCCGATGGGTTCCAGTCCACCCTCACGTCTGGTATGAACAGGCCCACCAGGGCATTGAGGTCACGCTGGTCGGTGGCCACCGCGTAGCGAGCCACCAGCTGGCGGATTTCGGCCTCGGCCGCTAGGCGGTCTGGGGTACTTAATTCCGTGCCCCCTCTGAGGCGACGGTCAGCCCAGCCTCCGGGGGTGGTGCCGTCGACACGTACCCGCCGCGAGGCGAAGCGCCAACGACCGTCGACCACTCTGTAGGCGTCCTGATAGCGCCCCCAGTGGTCCACGCCGGCGTTGGTCATGACCATGAAGTAAGCCTGCCCGTTGGCGGCATCCGACCTCTCGATGGTGATGGCCGGTGGAGCGGTGTGGTGCTGGAGGTAGCGCGGGTTGGTGGCGTCATTACCAAGCCCGTCGTTCACAGACTCTCGGGTTTCGGTGAAGATGCCTCGGATCTCGTCGATGCCGTTGTAAGTGCGTCCGTCGCCCACGTCCATCACCGCGTCATCGGCGAACAGGACCATTACCTCGTCGAACCGGCCCCGGTCACCGAGGGCGTTATACGAGGCGACGAGGTCGCGGATTTGTTCGCGGGCGTCGAGTTCCCAGACCTCCACACGACTCCTTTCAGTGATCGGGGCACCACTAGCGTGCCTCACGATGACTGATCTCAGCGACATACGCAGCCGTTTTCCCGGAATCGTTGGCGGGAACGGAGCCCGGTGGGCCCGGCTCGACGGCCCGGCCGGGACCCAGGTGGTAGACGCGGCCATCGACGCGGCCGCTGAATGGCAGCGCAGTGGTAGCAATGCCAATTCTCATGGGGCGTTCGCTGCAGCCGATGCATGCGACGCACTCGTGGAGCGGACCAGTGGGGCCATGGGGCGGCTCCTCGGGGCTGACCCGAGCGGCATGGTGTTCGGGCCAAGCACGACAGCCAACATGATGGCCCTTACCCGAGCCGTTGGTCGGGGCCTCGGCCCTGGTGACGAGATTGTCTGCACCACGTTGGACCATGATTCCAACGTGTCGCCGTGGCTGCTGTTGAGCGAGGACACGGGGGCAACGGTCCACATGGCTGCATTCGATTCCGACAGCGGCCGCCTTGAGGTCGAGGCAGTAACATCGCTGATTGGGCCATCCACTCGGTGGGTGGCCGTCACTGGCTCGTCTAACGCGATAGGCACCATGCCCGATGTTGGGGCCATTGTTGAGGCGGCCCATGAGGTGGGTGCCCGAGTGGTGGTTGACGGGGTTCACCTGACACCTCACCGGTTAGTTGACGTGACGACTCTCGGATGCGACGTATACACCACGTCTTCCTACAAGTGGTACGGGCCCCACGCCGGGATCATGTGGGTGAAGCCAGATCTCCTTGACGAACTGGACGTCTACAAGGTGCGGCCGGCACCCGACCGTGGTCCGGGTCGCCTCCAGTACGGCACGCCGTCATGGGAGGCATTGGCTGGGATCGAGGCGGCCGCTCAGTTTCTGCTGTCCGTCGGCATGGACGCCGTCGCGGCGTCGGAGGCGGTGCGGTTCGGACGTCTACTCGACGGCCTTCACGCCGTCGACGGCGTCCGTGTGGTTGGTCCACCGGACAGGGTGGATCGGGCTCCCACGCTCATGTTCGAGGTATATGGGCTTACGCCAGCGACGGTCGCCGAACATTTGGCAACGCAGCATGTCGCGGTGTGGGACGGCCACAACTACGCGGTAGAGGCCATGGCCCCACTCGGCCTGGACGCCGAGGCGGGAGCCGTCCGAGCCGGCATCAGTATCTACACGACCGACGACGATGTGGATCGACTGCTGTGTGGCGTGTCGGGGCTGGCAGTGTGACCGACGTGGGAGTGGCGGGATCAGCTGACCGCCCGCTGGACGGTGTCCGGATCCTGGCCGCAGAGCAGATGGCAGCCCTGCCATTCGCCACCCAACTGATGGCCCGACTGGGGGCTGAGGTGGTCAAGGTCGAGCACCCTTCAACAGGAGAAAGCGGGCGTGGCTCGCTGCCTGCTGTCCATGACCCTGACGGTCGCTCGGTGGGTGCGACCTTCCTACGAAACAACCTCAACAAGCGCAGCGTAACCATCGACCTGAAGCAGCCTGAGGGCGTTGAACTGGTGCTCCGCTTGGCTCGCAACTTCGACGTGTTCGGCGAGAACTTCCGGGCAGGAACGGCTGATCGCCTCGGGATCGGCTACGAGGCGGTACGAGCCGTGCACCCAGCGGTGGTTTACCTCTCGGTATCGGGCTTCGGACAGGACCCGTCCTCGCCCTATCGGGACATGGGTGCCTACGCGTCGATTGTGGAGGGGATGTCGGGGATATATGAGTTCAAACGGTCGCCCGGGCGTGGCCCGACGGCCAACCCGGTAGGAGCGCTGGGCGACATCAGTTCAGCCCTGTTCGGTACGGTCGGTGTGCTGGCCGCACTGCGCCAGCGTGACCGGACCGGTATCGGCCAGCACGTGGACGTGGCCATGCTGGACGCCACAGTGGCCATGACTGACATCGTGGTCAATTTCTTCTCCATGGGTATCGAGCGCGAGTGGGGGAGCGGCGTGGGCATAGTCGACACATTCGCGGCCTCCGATGGCCACTTCGTGCTGCAGTGCGTGCGCGAGCACCACTTCGCCGTGTTGTGTACCGAGATTGGTAGGCCCGAACTGGTCGAAGATCATCGGCTATCCACACGGGCTGGCTGGCAGGATCAACTCGACGGACTTTTGCGGCCTGCCATCGAGGCCTGGTCGGCCAACCGGACCACCGCCGAAGTGGTCTCCCTGCTCTCCGGTGCCGGCATGGCCTGCGGTCCGTCGGCGACCCCGGGTCAGGTGGTTGCCGACCCTCACCTAGCTGTCCGCAACATGCTGGTCGAGACGATGCCCGGTGACGCCGAGGTACCGGTGCTGGTGCCCGGCAATCCAGTCAAACTCTCCGAGGTACCCGAGGCCACTGACACCCGAGTGCCGTGGCTGGGTGAGCACACAGACGACGTGCTGGCCACCGAACTGGACCTAGGTAAAGCCGAGCTGGCCGACCTCCGATCCCGAGGCGTCATCGGAGCGGCCTGACCCGGCGCCTACGGTGGCCGGTGCAGGCGACATGGGGAGGGGGTGACGACATGGTGGAAGACCACCGGCTGACCCAGTTCAGCCACGGCGCTGGTTGAGGCTGCAAGCTCGCCCCTAGCGAGTTGGCGCACGTCGTACGCCGTCTGAGACCTGTCGACCATCCCGACCTACTGGTGGGGGCCGCCACCGGCGATGATGCTGCCGTCTGGCGACTGGACGACGGCCGCTCACTGGTGGTCACGGCCGACTTCATCACCCCGGTCGTCGACGACGCCCGGACGTGGGGTCGCGTGGCGGCTGCCAACGCGGTGTCCGACGTGTATGCCATGGGGGGCCGGCCATTGCTGGCCCTCAATCTCGTGGGTTGGAACAGTGAGGAGCTGTCGGCTGACTTGTTGGGAGACGTCCTGCTTGGAGCGCAGGACGTGGCTGACGCGGGTGGGTTCGTCATCGCTGGTGGCCACACCGTCGACGACCCGGAGCCCAAGTTTGGCCTGGCGGTCGTAGGCGAAGCCGCCCCCGACCGGTTGCTAACCAACGCCGGATTCCGCGCTGGAGACGTGCTGGTGTTGACAAAGCCACTCGGGGTGGGTGTGGTTACCACGGCCATCAAACGGGGCGATGCCCCAGCCGACGTGGTTGATGCCGCGGTGGCCTCGATGGTGAGGCTGAACGATGAGGCCGCCGGGGTGGCTCTGGCGGTCGGTGCCACAGGGGCCACCGACGTGACCGGCTTCGGGTTACTCGGTCATCTTGGGCGCGCTATGGCCGAGTCGGACGTTGACGCCGTGGTCGAGGTATCGATGGTCCCTCTGTTGCCCGGCAGCCGAGAATTGGCCGAGGCGGGTGCAATGCCCGAGGGGAGTCGCCGAAACCTCGCGTGGGTGGAAGATCTGCTGGACCGGGGACTGGATCGAGGTGACCACAGTGAGTTGGAAGCTCTACTGATGGCTGATGCCCAGACATCAGGGGGCCTGGTCTTCGGGGTTTCGCCGGATCGGATCGATGAGGCACTAGTCGCCCTGTCGGCGACCAGCCATACGGCTGCAGCCATCGGACACGTCTTGTCGCCGGCAGGGGAGTCGTCGGCGGACGGCGGGACCCGCCGTCTCCGACTGACCTAGGAGACCCGACGGTCGTGTCGAGACGCCTTCCCGTCGGTATCCCTCAGTCCGCCGACGAGATCACCACCGACTGGTTGACCCATGTCGTGAAGTCCTCGGGCCTGGTTACCACGGCACAGGTACTGGACTTCGACGTCGGAAGACCCGGTTCGGGCGTTGGTTTCACGGGCCAGACCCTCCGGGTGGGGCTGACGTGGGACGTTGTCGAGGACGATGCCCCGACAGCCGTTCTCCTGAAGTTTCCAAGCGAGAACCTTGGTAACCGCGGGCTGGCCGAAGCCGAGGGTGGCTACGACCGGGAGTTCGACTTTTACGAGCGTCTGGCCCATCTGGTGCCAATCCGGGTACCCCGACTGATTTATGCCATCCGGGACCCCGGTCCGTCGACGGCGTCCAGAAAGCGCCGCGAGCGGTTGGTCGACGGATTACCGGAGGCGGTAGTGCGGTTCATCGGGCGACACGCCCGGAAACTGATCCGGGCCTCCCACCGCCGTTACGCCCTGGTGCTGGAGTATGTGCCCGGCGCTCGGGTCACCACCGCCCAGACCCTTCCCCCCGCCGAGGATCTGGCGGAGATCTTGCACACTCTGGCGCGCCTGCACGCCCACTTCTGGCGGGATCCGCTGCTAGCCGACCCAGCGGTCATCGAGTGGTCGATGGTCTCCCAGATGCCCAACGTCATGAACGGGTTGTACCGAGCATGGCGTGACGAGGTGGTGTTACGTCGTCCCGATCTATTCACCGAACGGTTCATGCACCACGCTGATTGGTTCAGCGAAAACATCGAGCGACTGACGGCCCACCTCGACGAGCCACTGGCCCTGCGCCACGGTGACAGCCGCACCGACAACATGCTGTTTACCGATTCGGGTTTAGTCCTAATCGACTTCGGTGTGTCGGGCTCTGGTCGTCCGGCCGGAGACGTGGCCTACCTTCTCTCAGAGAGCATCCCGCCGGGGCCTGACGCCCGGGAGACCTTCCTCGTCGCCTGCCGTGACTATCACGCCCAACTGTCGGATATCGGGGTGGACGATCACCCGTTGGATGCGTTCCTCGTGGATTGCGAGGTCGTGCTGGCTCTACAGGCCTACCGGGCAGTGCTCATTGAAGCCAGCTATGAGGCCGACTACGACGGGGAGTCGTTGGCGGAACTATGGGCACCCCGGATTGCCGCCCTGCTGGCCGAAGAGCCTCCCGAGATCTGACTCGACGGGTCAGCGGATGTGCGGTTCCGGGCGCCCGCCGGAGGTGAATCCTTCGGCGCCCGAGGCTAGAGCAGCCTTATCGGTCGCCGCGCTCAAGATCGACGCTGCCATGGTCCGACTCCCGAGCCGCCCAAGGTCCCGTGCCGCCCAGATGGCGCGCAGGGTGCCCTGCACGGCCCATGGCGGGTTGGCAGCAATAGTCCGAGCTAGCCGGTCAGCCGCCCCGGCCAACTGGTCGCCGGGCACCACCTCCGATACCAGGCCCATGTCTCGTGCCGACGACGCCGAGATCCGCTCGCCGTTGCCGGTCAGTGACATCCGCATGACCTCGCCGAACGGCATGAGACCCAGCATCTTCATGGGCTCGTAGACGGCAGGCATTCCGTAGGTCACGTGGGGGTCGAAGAAGGTGGCGTGCTCGGCGGCTACCAGTACGTCGCATTCGCCCAAGAAGTAGAAGGCGCCGCCGCAGGCCATGCCGTTGACAGCCCCGATCACTGGCTTCCACAGGTCATTGGACTTGGGCCCGAGCCAGTCGCCTGGATCGTCGTACATGAAGTTGTTGGACGTCCCGTACAAGGTG
>JASLKB010000074.1 GCA_030747775.1 Acidimicrobiales bacterium
GTCGTCGGTGGCCTCCACGACTCGAAGACGCTCGGTCTGGAGATCAGGTGCTAGGGCGTCGGTGAAGATTTGTTCGGCCAGATCGACGACGGCCTGCTGTTGTTCGTCCAGCGTGAAGTCCATGGAGGTCAATTCTTCCCGGCTATCGATTTTTCTTTGTTCTTTCGACGTTTTTCGCGGGGCAGGCCCAGACCGGTCATGCCGATGATGTCCCGTTGCACCTCGTTGGTACCACCCCCGAAGGTCAGTACCCAGACACTTCGGTAGGAAGCCTCGATGGACTGGAGCACCGTTGCGCCCGGGGCGTCGGCTCGCAGAACTCCGGTCGCGCCCATGACTTGGGTCAGCAGTGTGTACACCCGGTGCATGGACTCCGAGCCGTGGACCTTCACCGAAGATGAGTCGGCGGGGCTCATTCGTCCTGCGGAGTTCTCGGCGGCCACGTACCAGTTCAGGAGGTCAAGGTGACGAGCCAGGGCACGGCATTCAGCCAGGGCAACGCGTACCCATTCGTGGTCGATGACCCTGAGTCCGTCGCCGGCCAACGTGTTGCGGGCCCACGCCACAGCCTCGTCGGTGATCGTGACCAGTCGGGCCCCGGGGAACAGGGAGACGCGCTCATGGTTCAGTTGGTTAGTGATGAGACTCCAGCCACCATTAATTTCGCCGACTCTCATTGCGTCGGGGACTTGCACCTCGTCGTAGAAGGTGGCTGTGGTGTGGGTTTGGCCGAACGTCTCGAAGGGCTGGATGGAGAACCCTGGTTCGGTGGTGTCGACGAGGAACATGGTGATTCCCTTGTGGGATGGGGCGTCTGGATCGGTACGAGCGGCCAGCCAGATGAAGTCGGCGTTATAGGCGAGACTGGTGTACAACTTCTGCCCGGTAATAATCCAGTGGTCGCCGTCGCGTACTGCCCTGGTACGGAGTGAGGCCAAGTCGGTACCCGCCCCCGGTTCGGAATACCCAATGGAGAAGTGAATCTCGCCGGCTAGCACTTTGGGTAGAAATAGAGCCCTCTGCTCCTCGGTCCCGAACCGTCGTATGGTCGGACCGACCGTGTTGGTTGTCAGGAAGGGGATGGGGCAGCCCGCGGCCTGGGACTCATCGAAGAAGATGTACTGCTCGATGGGGGTGAACCCCTTGCCGCCGTACTCGACCGGCCAACCAACCCCTAGCCAGCCATCAGCACCGATCTGTCGGATCAGAGCTTTGTAGGGGAGGTTCTCAGCAAAGTCTGCGCTGGACACTTGAGTCTTCACCTCTGGGGTCATCAGCTCGGTGAAGTAGTTCCGTAATTCCTGCTGCAGTGCCTTCTGCTCGTCGGTGAGGTCCAGGAACACAGTCGATGCCCTCCTAGTTCCGGGGGACGTCTTGCCAGGCCGCCCCCCTGTGGGGGTCGGGCTCCTTGGGTAAGCCGAGGACACGCTCACCAATGATGTTGCGCTGCACCTCGTCGGTGCCTCCGGCGATGCTGACACCCGCCGCGCTGATGCAGAACTCCGACCACCTCCTGGCCCTCTCGGCGGCAGGCCCATCACCGAAGGCCTGGCCGGCCGTTCCGAGGATGGCCATGGCGGCGTCCCGGGTTCGTCGGGCGACAAGCGCACCGGTGAGCTTGGCGATGGATCCCTCGGGGCCGGGAACCCGTCCGGCGGCCACAGCGGAGCGAATCCTCTGGGCCACATAGTCCTTGATTTCCTCGCGGATGTAGAGATCGGCCAGAGCTTGGCGGACCACTGGTTCTTTGGATCGCTCGAGATCCTGGGCGAGTTGGATGAGGTCGGGGTTCCTCTTGGCATTGAATGCTCCACCACCGGCTCCGATTGACACACGCTCGAACATGAGCATGGACACCGCCAAGTTCCACCCTTGGTTGACCTCCCCGAGGAGGTTGGTGGCAGGGATGCGGACTTCATCGAAGAAGACTTCGTTGAAGCCACGGGCGCCGGAGATCTGCACTAGGGGGCGAACCTCCACGCCTGGGTTGCGTAGGTCGACGATAAACATCGATAGTCCCTGGTGCTTGGGCATAGTGGGGTCGGTGCGGGCGACCACGAGTCCGAAGTCGCAATAGTGGGCGCCTGACGTCCAGACCTTCTGACCGTCCAGGATCCACTCGTCGCCGTCCCGAACGGCTCGGGTGGACAGCCCCGCTACGTCTGAGCCAGCACCGGGTTCAGAGAACATCTGACACCAGACGATCCTGCCGCTGATGGCGTCAGCCATGTGAGCCATCTTCTGGTCGTGGGTGCCGTACTGGTTGAGCATGGGTAGGCACATGCCGTGAGAGATGGAGAGAGGGCCGTCGGGACGGTGCCAGATGGCCGCGGTGCGGGTGAAGATCTCTTGGTGTCGTTGGGTCAGCCCCGCGCCCCCGTACTTCGAGGGGTAGCTCAGGCCGGCTAGACCTGCGTCGGCTAGGGCGGTCTGGTACCGGCGTGCGGCGGCTACGCCATCGGGGTCCGTGCCATCTGGGTGGTCGCTCGAGTCTCCGTCCGAGTCGACATCACCGCGTCGACGACAACGCCCTTCGTGGAACGCCTCGATTCGGGCTACGAAGGCGGCCTCGTCGACTTCATCGGTCTCCGCTGGCTCAATCGTGGAGGCTTCATTCATCGATGTCGACGGTACCGGTGGGCCTCGGTCCGGATCGCATCCGGCTACCTGAGCCCTCGGACCGTGGTCAGGGTTCCACTCTGAGAGCTCCAGTGATCGACTCGCCGGTGGGGAGGCGTGTCCGGGAGGCACCGTAGGATCGGTTTATGCGTGGAGGACCTGTTCGCGAGGGAACAGCCGGATGAACATGACCACCGGCCGAACTCGTTTGCCTGCGGTAGAGGGCCTCTTCACCATGGGCGACGCCCCACAACTCATCGGAGGCCGTCTGGAGACCGGTGGGTACTGCTTTCCGATGCACCTCGGAGGTAGTGATCCACGGCGGCCGGCTGGCGGAGTGGAAGAGGTCCTTCTAAGTCGGTTGGGAACGATTTGGTCGTTCACTAACAGCGCCTATCCGCCGCCGCCGCCGTTCATCGTGACTGAACCCTACGTGTCGGTCGTGGTGGCAGCGGTTGAGCTGGCCGAGGAGCGGATGGTTGTCTTGGGGCAGGTGGCGTCGGGTTGGACGGTTGACGATCTCGAAGTGGGGATGGCCGTGAAGCTCGATCTGGGCGTGCTGTACACGAATGACGAGGTTGATTACATGACCTGGCAGTGGAGGCCCGTCGATGGACCCCCGGGCGGTGCGACCCGAGTGGAGGCGTGAGGATGGACGAGGTCGCAATCCTTGGCGTGGGCATGCACCCCTGGGGCAAGTGGGGTCGAAATTTCACCGAGTACGGCGTACACGCCGCTCGGAAGGCACTAGCTGACGCCGATATCGACTGGAGTGAAGTGGGATTCGTGTCCGGCGCCGTAACCGTGCGCTGTGGCTACCCCGGGTATGTGGCTGGTTCCACCTTCGCTAGGGCGCTGGGCTTCAATGGGGCTCAGGTCGCAAGCAGCTACGCGGCCTGTGCCTCAGGGGTCACAGCGTTGTCGGTGGCCCGTGGTCAGATCCTCTCCGGGGCTTGTGACGTGGCCATCGTGGTGGGTGCCGATACCACGCCGAAGGGGTTTCTCGCTCCCTCTGAGGGTGAACGACCCGAAGACACCGACTGGCTCCGATTCCACTTGGTGGGGGCTACGAACCCCGTCTACTTCGCTCTTCACGCCCGACGCCGGATGGCCCTTTACGGTGCTACGCCGAATGACTTCGCGATGGTGAAGGCCAAGAACAGTCGCCACGGCGTCCATAACCCCAATGCCCGCTACCCCAAGGAGTACGACGTCGAGGACGTTGCCAACTCCCCAGTGGTATCCGACCCCCTCCGACTCCTCGAGATCTGCGCCACCAGCGACGGCGGTGCGGCGCTCGTGGTCACCTCGATGGACTATGCCCGATCAAAGGGGATCACCGATCCGGTTCGGGTGGCGGGTCTGTCGACGGTAACGCCGACTTACCCGGACACCGTGATCGACTTGCCTTACCTGGCCACCGACTCGGCTGCTACCGCAGAACCACCATCGCTTGGCTTCAAGGAGTCCATTGGTGCGCAGGTCTATCGCGAAGCGGGCATGGGTCCCGAGGACGTTGACGTGGCCGAGGTGTACGACCTGTCCTCGGCCCTCGAGTTGGACTGGTACGAGCAGTTGGGTCTGTGTGCCCAGGGTGAGGCCGAGTCGTTGTTGCGGGCCGGCGCTACTTCCATTGGTGGTCGGATCCCGGTGAACCCCAGCGGGGGCCTAGGTGCTTTCGGTGAGGCCGTGCCAGCCCAGGCAATAGCCCAGGTGTGCGAGCTCACCTGGCAGTTGAGGGGACAGGCCGGTAGTCGGCAGGTCCACGGTGCCCGGGTTGGGGTGAGTGCTAACCAGGGGTTATTCGGGCATGGCTCGTCGGTTTTGGTCCGACGTTGACCGGACGGCTGGCAGGCTGATCATGACCAAAGGTCCGCTGAGGGGCGTTAGAAAGAGGTAGGAGCAATGGCACTGCACGAGACAGTGGTCGACGGGGTGGCCACCATCACCATGGATAACCCGCCGGTCAACGCCTTGGGTGTCGCTGACACTTACGGGTTGGCCGCCATTCTGGACGGCTATCGCACGCGGGCTGATGTCCGTGCTGTGGTGTTGACGGCGGCGGGCCGTGGCTTCTGCGCCGGCGTTGACATTAAGGAGATCCAGGTCACGGACGCGGACGGTGGCCACTTCGGCCTACTGGAGGCCAATCGCTCGTGTGGTGAGGCCTTCCGGGCTGTCTATGAGTGTGCAGTGCCCGTGGTGGCTGCCGTCAACGGATTCTGCCTAGGGACCGGTATCGGACTGGTGGGCAATGCGGACGTGATCGTGGCCGCCGAAGGGGCCGGCTTCGGCCTGCCTGAGGTGGACAACGGAGCGTTGGGTGCGGCGACCCATCTGATGCGTCTCGTGCCGAACCATCGGGCCCGATGGATGCTCTACAGCTGTGAGCCTGCGATGGCCGAGGAATTGCATGCGTATGGTTCCGTATTCCGTGTAGTAGCGCCGGATGATCTGGTTGCGGTGGCCGGTGAGTTGGCAGCCACCATTGCCGCCAAGGATCCCGACGTCATACGTGCCGCCAAGGAATCCATGAACGGGATCGATCCGGTAGACGTCCGAACTAGTTATCGCTTTGAACAGGGCTTTACCTACGAACTCAATCTGCTGGGTCGTGGTGACGAGGCCCGCTCGGCGTTCCTGAGGGGCGAGCGGGACAGCAATTCGGCTGCTGATTGACGCGACCGACTACTTAGTGCGATGCCGGATACTTCTACGATCAGCCTTCTCTTACTGGCAGGTGGTCTGGGCTCCCGTTTCGGGGGCACCAAACAGTTGGCTACCGTTGGGCCGGGGGGGTCGGCCATCTTGGACCACTCGATCCGTGAGGCCGCCGCGGTTGGCGTGTCCCGTGTGGTCGTCGTCGGTCGGACCGATCTCGACGAAGACATTCAGCGCCATCTCGTGGCCCAGCATGGTGAGGACTTGAATCTGGTGATGGTGCACCAGGACACTTTCGGCCCCACCCGGGTGAGACCGTGGGGTACGGGCCATGCAGTGGTCAGCGCTCGGGCGGCGCTTGACGGGCCGGTCGTCGTTCTGAACGCCGACGACCACTATGGGCCGACGGGCATCGCGCGCATCGTGCGGTCCTTGTCAGGCGATGAATCGACGATCCCGTCAGCAACCATGCTTGGTTTTCAGTTGGGCCGGACACTTCCCGAAACGGGCACCGTGTCCCGAGGGGTATGTACCCGTGACCGAACGGGTCGACTGATCAGTTTGGTGGAGACCCATGGTATTGGGCGCTACGGCGATGCGATCCGGGCAACCAACCCGGTAGGGGAGTTATCTCCGGAGTCATTGGTTTCTATGAATATCTGGGCCTTGCCGATGGCGGCGATCAACCGGCTAGCCGAACAGTGGACGGCATTCCACAGGCGCCATGCCGATTCCCCGACCGCGGAGTTCCTTCTGCCCGAGGCGCTGGACGAGCAGCGAGTCGAGGGCCGTCTCACTATTGAAGTGGTCGACACCGACGAGGATTGGATCGGTATCACCAATCGGGAGGACCTTGAGGTTGCTCGGGCGGCATTCGCTGCCAAGATCGCGGGGACGCAAGACGAATCGGAGGGTGCCCGGTGATTCTCCTGAGGTTCGACTTGCGGATCCCGCCGTTTGTGGAGGACCTCGATCACGTCCGGCAGTACGCGGAGATGCTGGAGATGTGTCGATACGCAGACGAGCACGGCTTCGCTGGGGTGGTTCTATCCGAGCACCATGGATCCGAAGATGGGTTCATGAGTGCACCGCTGGTGGTTGCTGCGGGAGTACTGGGTGCGACCCGTAACTTGTTCTGTTCGGTTTCGGCCCTCCTCTTACCGCTCCAGGACCCGCTCCGGGCCGCCGAGGACATAGCGGCACTCGATCTGATGGCACCCGGCCGGATCAACGTAGTGACCGGGGTCGGTTATCGAGACGAGGAGTTCGCGATGTTCGGCAGGGACCGCACACGGCGCGGTCGGGAACTGGACGCCAGCCTCCGGATCATGCTCAAAGCGTGGAAGGGCGAGCCCTTCGATGCGGATGGACGACCAGCATGGGTCACGCCCCGTCCGGCGAGTGCCCCGCATGCGTTGCTGTCCGTGGGTGGTTCAGTGGAGGCTTCGGCCCGACGGGCCGCCCGGCATCACCTCGCCTTCGTCCCGGCCATCTGCGATCCAGAGTTGGAGGCTGTCTACCTGGAGGAGGCAGCGGCGGCCGGGCATAAGACACCTCTCTGCATGATGCCCTCGGGGCCGGGTCTGGTCCTAGTGACCCGGGATCCTGATGCCGTATGGGACCTGATCGGCGAACACCTCCTCTACGACGCTCGGACGTATTCGACCTGGCAGAAGCCCGACCAACGGACCAGTTGGCAGGTGGATGCGAGCGACCTGGACACGTTACGGGCCGGTGGCCAGCACGCTGTGCTTACACCCGACCAGTGCATCGACCTGGTGCGCTCAACGGGGGCGGCGGTGGTCCACCCGCTATGTGGAGGGATCGATCCGGAGATCGGTTGGGAGTCACTTCGTCTGATCGCTGATGAGGTGCTTCCCGCATTGGCCGCCCGATGAGCAGGGAAACGTCATGTCCGACTTACTAATGGACCGAGAGGGGCCGGTGGTGGTGTTGACCATGAACCGACCGGCCCGACGTAACGCCATGACCCTCGCCATGTTCGGCCGCCTGGCCGACGCCTGGGACGAGATCGACGCCGACAAGACCATTCGAGCCTGCATTCTTACTGGTGCCGGCGACCATTTTTGTGCCGGCATGGACCTGCGGGCCATGGCGGGGGACGTCGACGCTACCGACGACTACGACGTATCGGGCCGGATGGAGCGGGAGGGGTCCGGTTGGATATATGACGGGCTATTGAAGACCCGACACCCCCGGGTTCCGATCATCGCTGCGGTGGAGGGCAACGCCATCGCCGGTGGCACGGAGATCCTCCAGGGTACCGAGATTCGGGTAGCGGGTGAAGGAGCAACGTTTGGGGTTTCTGAGGCTCGGTGGTCTCTGTACCCGGGCGGAGGTTCGGCCGTTCGGTTAGCCCGTCAGATTCCATTCACCGAGGCGGCCGACATCCTCTTGACTGGGAAGCACCTGACAGCTGACGAGGCCAAGGACGTTGGTCTGATCGGCAGTGTGGTGCCAGACGGGAAGGCGCTGGAACGTGCGCACCAGATCGCCGCCGTGGTCGCCACCAACGGCCCGCTGGCCGTCGAGGCCATCCTACGAACCCTTCGGGAGACAGCCGGCATGACCGAAACCGAAGCTTTTGCCTTCGAGGAGCCGCTCAGTCGTCTTGTGTTCGCTTCTGATGACGCTAAAGAGGGGCCTCGTGCCTTCGCTGAGAAGCGGCCCGCCAATTTTCAGCGGCGTTAGTCCGGTTCCTGGTTCTCTTCCTGTGTTGGTGCCTGCTCCGGCCTCTCGCGTGGAAGGCGGCCCGACTGTTGTTCCAAGCCGGGGATGGACAACTGGAACTCGTAACCACGCTCGGCGGCGTCCCGTAAGACGAGTTGTTCACACTCTTCCCAGGTATGGGCTCGGGTACCAGGCATGTGGCGGTTGTAGGGGGTGTCAAAGATGATGACCCGGTTGCCAGTGTCGCGTAGGGCCTCGATGTTGTGTGGGCCGTCGTCGATGTAGAGATCGGCGCCGACTTCGGGCTTGTCGCCCATGAAGCAGATGTCCCGGTAGGGGATGCGGACTCGATCCAGCCACTCGACGGTATCGGAGATGGCCGTGGCGTGGCTCCAGTTGACGTAGAGCCGGTGAGTGATTATCCGGATCCACACGCCCGCATCAGAGAGCCGCCAGAGGGTTTCGGCCGCCGCATCAATGACCGGCATCCACGAAAGGATCCGACGTTCAGTGACTGCGTGGTGGTGGAGGCGTTCGAATTCTTCGCTGTCTAACCCCCATTCAGCGAAGTCCCAGGACCGCTCCAGAGGGAGGTCACTGAGCCCGCAGCCGAGTTCCTCGGCGACCACCGTGCGAAAGGCATCGGTGTAGTCGCCACACACACCATCGAGGTCCACGCCAAGTACGTATGGGCGTTCCATGGGTCAGCCAGCCGTAAGGCCGCCGTCGACGGAAACGATTGCACCGTGCATACGGCTGGCCTCGTCGGAAGCCACGAAGGCGATCACATTGGCTAGCTCCGCCGGGTCAGCCATGGAACGGAAACCGATGTAGCCCTGCATGAGGGTGTAGTCGAGGTCATCGGGCATGACGAAGTCACGACTCATCGGGCTGTCCACTCCACCTGGTGCCACGGCGTTGATGCGTACCGGTTGCTTGGCGTATTCCATGGCCAGGGCTCGGGTCATGTTGACCACCGCTCCTTTTGCCGTGCTGTAAGCCACGGTGTAGGCCTGTCCCATTAGCCCGGCGTTGGATGCGATGTTGACGATATTCCCGTGCTGTTCGAGCAGGTGGGGGAGAGCCGCTTGAGCGCACCAGAAACTGCCGGACACGTTTACGTCCATCATCTGCTTCCATCCCGCCTCGGTGATGTCTGCCACGTGCTCGGCCCACGTCACCCCGGCCACGTTGGCCAGGATGTCGAGACGCCCATGTGTCGACACGGCGGCATCCACCGCAGCGATGCATTCTGTCCGATCAGAAACGTCACCGGTCACTGTGGTCATGGTGCCGCCCGATCCGGTGATTTCGGCGGCCACAGAGGCGAGGCCATGATCGTCACGGTCGAAGCCCACGATGGTGGCTCCGTCAGCGGCCATGCGCGTAGCAGTAGCCCTACCGATACCAGACGCAGCCCCGGTGATCAGCGCCACCCGTTCGTCGAAGCGTCCCATTCCTAGCCCTCTCGTGCCTTCTGCTAGAAGGCGTGGATCTTCCAGCGACGGTACCGGTCGCCGGCGGGGCTCTAGGAGTCGGGCCGGTTAGAGGCGGCGTTCGTGCCGACGTAGTCCGGTGGGCCCCGGTCGAATTGTTTGGTCGAACTCACGGCCCTCGGGACAGCGGAAGACGATGCTGATGCGGGGTCCAGCTGAGGCCAACTTGGGAACACAGTGTTCGAATCGCTGCTGTACCGGACCACGCATAACCAGCAGGTCGCCTGAAGCGAGGGACCAGGCCCAGGAGGATCCGCCACCCCTGCGTCGGATGCGGAACGTGCGTCGTCCACCTACTGAGACCAAAGCAACGTCTTGGTGGAGGCTTCCGGGTCGATATCGGTCACCGTGCCACGACACGCTGTCGTCGGCGTCTCGGTACAGGTTGGCCCATGCGGCTATGTAGCCCCGGCCGTAGTGGCTGGTGAGTTCTCCGGCGATTTTGCCCAGGGTTTCCGGCGGCGCCTGGAATGTCGTCGAGAGTCGCGGTTCAAGCACTGCCTGGTCTTTGATCCAGCGATAGTGGCTCTCCCAGGAGAGGGACCCGAGTAGATCTATGAATAGTTCGTCGGCTCCAGCTAGCCAGCCGGGTGCGTGGTCCACTTGGCTGTCGGCGTCCAGCTGGATGGTGCGGACCAGGGAGCCCAGAGGGGCGGCTCGCAATGGACCGCTCCCGAAAAGGCTGCCCTGAAGACCCGGACCGTCGAGGAGATTTACGGGTTCAGACACACCCCTGAACCTACCAGAGGCAGAACATGTGTTCGATAGCCTGACCGATCGACAAGTTGGGGTGGCCTGGACATGGGCTAGGTCGCCCGAAAACTGCGGAAGCCCCGCCGCCCTGAAGCGACGGGGCTTCCTGCACGAACTTGATTAGCGGGCTACGCCCTTGCTAAGCGCTGAAAGAGCAGCGTCCTTGACAGGAATGAAGGCGCATATAGCTATTGCGGAACCTAGGTCGGTTCCAAAGTCGCCCATCCCGAGTATGTCCGTCGAGGCCGCATAGCCCCAACCGCCTAGATCGCTGATCGCAACGAACAGATACGCCCAGATCAGGTTCAGGTTTGACCCCACGACAGGGATGCCGCTCAGCATCGAGTTGACACCAACGGTGTCCAAAATGCTGTTGACCACGGCCATAACACCCTGAAAGACCATCCCAAGAATGATCAGGGTGAGGATTGTTGACATCATGATGTTGGTAACCCCTTTGGTTGTCCGGCGAGCCCTGTCTCCGGTGGACCGGACCGGGACCGCTGAGGAAATTGTAAACGAGCCGTGATTGATGATCGCGGCATTCCCGTAACATAATCGCAACATCCCCGCTCGTACAGGGGTAGGGCACTACGCTTCCCGGCCCATGGCGGAGCCTCCCCGTACGCCCCGTCGACGAGCCGCTCGTCTTCTCGGGCTTCTCCTCCTGACGCTTCTCGGTACGAGCCTGTTGGCTCCAGATGCTGTCGACTCATGGGCCGATAGCAGTGATCGGGGCTGGGAGCGGACCCTGGCCAGAATGTGGGCTGACTCAGCAGGCGGCTTGGCCCGGCGGCTTGCTCTGGATGTTCCCGTGCGGGAACTGACCGACCTAGTTGACCGAGCGAGGAATGAATCAGTCCACTCCACCGTCGAGCCAGCCGTCCGGCCCGAGGCGGGGACACCCTCGAGCACAACCGCACCACGGACGGCGACCTCAGACCGGCCACTCCGGATCCTTGCCATCGGAGACTCGCTGATGCTGGACCTGCAGCACGGCATGGAGCGCGTGCTGGACCCAAGGATGGATGTAGTCGTCGAGGGTTGGGGGGCCTTGGGTTTCGGATTCACCGTGCCCCACTGGGACTGGGAACGCGATGTCCTGATCGACTATGACCGTCTGGTGGCTGAGGTGTCACCAGACGTGGTCGTGGTGATGATCGGCGCCAACGAGTTCGAGGGGTACGCCGTGAACGGAGAGGACCTCACCCCCGGCGGTCGGCGGTGGAGCAAGGTTCTGTTCGAACGGGCCGACGAGGCCATCGCCCACTGGAAGGCTGACGGAGCCCATGTCTACTGGTGGAGTACTCCGCGGA
>JASLKB010000075.1 GCA_030747775.1 Acidimicrobiales bacterium
AACTTCTGAGCGAGGACGAAGACCAGTGGCATCGTCGACACGGTGACCAGGGTCAAGGGTACGTGGATGCTCAACATAAACCCGAGGGCCATGAGGAGGCTGACGACGGAGAGCCCGGCAAGCGGCCCGAAGGCCAGTAGGAGTTGGATGGAACGGATGTCAGAGTTGGCGCGCGAGATGACCTCGCCGGCTGCTACTCGGTCATAGAAGGAGAACGAGAGGCGGGTCAGGTGCTGGTAGATGGCGTCGCGCAAGTCGGTCTCGATCCGACACGCCGTGCTGAACAGTAGGTACCGGTAGGTGAAGCGCAGTGCGAAAGCGGCCGTGGCCATGACCACCAGGAGGATGACGTGCCATCGCAGGTCGTCCAGGGCAGCCGGGCCGTCGAATTCACCCAGGGACCGGTCCACGGCACGGCGCAGAACCATGGGTACCGACACTTGAAGGGCGAGTCCGCCGATGCCGGTGGCCAATACCACGGCGAAGGTGGCTCGCCGGGCTGCGATGACGGGAAGAAGGCGGCGAAACCAACCTTTGGAGGTGTCGGGATGGATCCGAGGTGTGGTCCTAGTGGGACTCACCGGTTCAGGTGGCACCGGCGGCTCGGGCCGCTCGGATGGCGTCGCCGAAGCGACTCAGGTTTTCGATGAGCGGCATCGGGTCGCCTGCATTCACATAGGCACCGAGCCTCATGAGCCTGTCGGCTACGGCCCGGTCGGCCACGGCCACGGTCTCTCGGCCGGCGTCGGTGAGGTGGTGCACGACCCGGCGGCCGTCATCAGGATCGCTGTGGCGTTCGACGAGCCCTCGCTCACCCAGCCCGTCCATCAGGGCGGTGATCGACGGTCGGCTGACCGACAGTCGATCAGCGAGGTCCGACGGGGCGGCGCCACCTTCGTCGAGGAACACCAGCACCCGGTACTGGGAGAGGCTGAGTTCGTGTTCGGTCAGGGGGATGGTGATCTGGCGCGCCAACTTGGCCGCCGCTCGCGCTGCCGATATCTCCTGGAACTCGGGCTGATCGTCAGGAAGGCTGCTCACGATGGTTAGAGTATCGAACTATCTCCGATACTTCCCATCGGGTAGGGGCCTTCGGCGGGATCGCCCTGCCAGTGGTCGGTAGCCTTCCTTCAGATGTCCACCTCAACCGGTCTGCTGGCCATCGTCGCGTTATTGGCTGCCAACGCCTTCTTCGTGGCGGCCGAGTTCAGCCTGGTGGCCGTTGACAGGGCGGCTGTGGAGGCGGCCGCTGACAGCGGCGACGCCGGTGCCCGGCGAGTCGTGGCGCTCCTACGTCGCCTGACCGTCCACCTCTCGGGGGCCCAATTCGGCATCACTCTGTCGGCCCTGATGCTGGGCTTCGTAGCCGAACCCACAGTGGCCAGGATCCTCACCGGTGACACGCATCCGACAGGCCCGTCGGTACTAGTGGCCATCTTGCTGGCCACCGTCTTACACCTAGTGGTCGGCGAGCAGGTGCCCAAGTATTTGGCGCTAGCGGCACCGGAGCGTTTAGCCAGAGCCTTGGCCCCGGCCGTCACGGTGATCGGTGTGATTGGTCGCCCGGTGGTAGCGGTGCTGGACGGGGCGGCCAATGTGGTGGTGCGTCGACTCGGTGTCGTGCCGCGGACCGATCTAGACCCGTCGCACACCCTCGACGAGATTGAGGATCTGATACGGACAGCGTCGGACGAAACGTTGGACCCCGAGGACGTGGCTCTGTTGACTCGGTCGATCCGACTGGCAGACAAGGTGGCAGCCGATGTGCTTGTGCCGAGGCTGGATGTCCATGCTATCGACGCGGGATCGGTGGGATCTGACTTGCTGGCCGAGGCCCAACGGACTGGGTGTTCCCGGTTTCCAGTGGTGGAGGAGGACCTGGACCATGTGGTCGGGATAGTCCACGTTAAGTCCCTTCTGACTGTGTCCCGAGACGCCCGCGGCCAGACCCCGGTTACGGGGCTAATGGCCACGGCGTTGGCTGTACCGGAGACCCGGTCGTTGGATGGGTTGATGGAGGACTTCCGCCGTGCTGGGAGTGCCATGGCCTTGGTGGTCGACGAACACGGTGGCACGGCGGGTGTGGTGACCGAAGAGGACGTACTGGAGGAGTTAATCGGTGAGATCGATGACGACCTCCTAGACCTGACCGGACAGGTGTCGCCGCTGTCGCGAACCCAGGTCGATGGCCCAGGCAACACCATCGCCTCCGGTCGCCTTGGTCCAGATGACGTGCTTGAGGCTACGGGATTTGAGATGCCTGATGGGCCGTATGAGACGCTGGCCGGCTTCGTGATTCACCTACTGGGGCATATACCGGAAATCGCGGCGATGGTGGAGTACGAAGGCTGGCGGATCGAGGTGCTGGCCGTCGATGGTCGCCGGATCGTGACCCTTAGGGTGGTTGCTCCTGAGCCAGAGGACGGCCGGTGACCGCTCTAGCTCTATGCAGTGTGGTGGTCCTCGTGGGGATCAACGCTTTATTCGTGGCGACTGAGTTCGCTTTGGTAGCCGCCCGACCGGCAGTCCTGGCTGGCGCGGCAGAAGGTGGTTCACGAGCTGCGGCACGAGCCCTGCGGGCCCGTAGAGACCTTCGACTGCAGATGTCGGGTGCCCAGTTGGGAATCACCTTGAGCAGCGTTGCTCTAGGTGTGCTGGCTGAGCCGGCCATTGGAGGTCTGGCTGAGCGCCTGTTCTCGTTCCTAGGGTTTCCCGACGGCGCGGTCGAATCGGTTTCGTGGGCGGTGGCCATTGGCCTTGCAGCGGTTACCCAGATGCTGTTTGGCGAATTGGTTCCCAAGAATCTGGCCATCGCCGCTCCGGAACGGACTATCCGCTGGACGGTGACCCTGCATGCGGCCTTTGTGTCCGTGACTCGGCCGGGGGTCGTGGCCCTAGACCGCGTCTCTGCCTTGCTGGTCCAGCTGTGCGGCTTGAAAGCCGTGGACGAGGTCAAGCGGGCGGTAGGCGCACCCCAGTTGGCATCGATGTTGGACGCGTCCATGGAGGACGGGTTGATCGACGGGTTCGAACATGAACTGCTCTCCGGGGCATTGGATCTCGGTCGACGGACTGTCGCGTCTGTGATGGTGCCCAGAGCAGAGGTGGTGACCGTTGGTCGGTGGGCGCCGGTGCATGAGGTGGAGCGGGTGCTGGCCGAGTCCGGCCACAGCCGTCTCCCACTTACCGGAGTGGATGGTGGCCTTCTGGGACTGGTCCACGCTCGGTCGGTACTTCGTCTGCCGGCCGGAACCGAGGACGACACCCTGACCACTGAAGAGGTCAGGAGGATGGCCGTGCTGCCACCCGACCGCCCACTGGACGAGGTGCTCCATCGCTTCCTCGGAGAGCGCATACGACTTGCAGCTGTGGTCGGGGCGACCGGTTGGGTCGGAATCGTCTCGCTAGAGGACGTCCTGGAAGAATTGGTCGGGGATATCCGGGACGAGACCGACCCTGCCATCGCCACTCCGAGTGCCTCAGGTTCGGGTACCCCCGATCCTGAGAAGGGAGACACCTAAGCGTTCGCTTTTGGTGGTTATCGATCCATCAGGCCCAGAACCGCAACGGTAGGATCCTGGGGTGCCTCGCCGCTGCGGTGTGGTCTTCGCGCTCGTCGCTCTGGCCACTGCCCTCCTTTCGACAGCCGTCCAGGCTGCTCCTCGGAGCGTATTCTTGGGCACTGATCCGGCGGGTGCCAGCGACAGCGTTGATGCATCGGACTCAGTGGTGTTTACCCGCGATCCGTCCCAGGACCTGGTGATCGACCGGGTAACCGGGCTGACGCCCTTAATCGTGGCGGCCTCGAGCGTGCTTCCGCTGGCATCTGATGGCGTCGCCACGGCCAACCGACGACTTAGGGGCATAGTCGACCTCTTGATCGACGCCCGGACTCGATATCGGTCCGCGGTCCGGGCACTGGCTGCGGCGAACCGCCTAGTCGCCAACAACGTACGTGAGGCGGCACGACTCCAGTCGGGATACGACGATGCCCTCGAGGGCATCTCCCGTACCCAGCGGACCCGTCTCGAGCGCGAGGCCCAGGAGCGCCGGAATCGGTCAGCGGTAGTTCGTCATTCCACCTCGACGGACTGGATCTGTCCGGTTGCCGGCACGGTTAAGTTCTACGACTCATGGGGTGAGCGACGCTCCGGCAACCGACGCCACGAGGGTGTCGACCTGGTGGGACTGCGCGGCGACCCCGTGTTGGCCCCGGTGGATGGCGTTGTATCCCATCGGTGGGACACTCTCGGAGGCTGGTCGTTCGACCTCGTAGCCGACGACGGTGACTACTGGTTTGGTACTCATCTCTCGGGCTTTGGCCAGTCGGGTGAGGTGGAGGCCGGTGACGTGATCGGATTCCTCGGCGACACCGGAAACGCTGAGGGCGTCCACCTGCACTTCGAGTACCACCCGGGAGGCCGGGGGAACTCAGTCAACGCGTTCCCAATCGTCGATGCGCGTTGCACCGATCGGATTCCGATGGGGACTTCCCTCTACGACTGATCGGGAACTACCACACCCCAGAGATGATTAGTAAGGTCAGGCTCCAATGGCGTGGTATCCGCCGTCAACGTGGACCATTTCACCAGTGGTCGCGGGGAACCAGTCTGACAGCAGGGCCACACAGGCCCGGGCGACCGGCTCGGTGTCGTTGACGTCCCAGCCCAGTGGGGAGCGGGTCTCCCATGCATCCTCGAACTCGGCGAACCCTGGGATGCTCTTGGCTGCGATGGTCCGGATTGGACCCGCGGCGACCATGTTCACCCGCACGCCGTCCGGACCCAGGCTGCGAGCCAGGTAGCGCGACGCCGACTCGAGTGCGGCCTTGGCCACGCCCATCCAGTTGTAGGCCGGCCAGGCGAACCGGGCGTCGAAGTCGAGCCCCACGATCGATCCACCGTTGGTCATCAGCGGCGCAACGACCTCGGCCACGGTCTTCAGCGAGTAGGCGGAGATCTCCATGGCCACCGAGACGTCGGACCACTGGGCGGCCAGGAAATCCTCGCCCAGGCACACCTCAGGTGCGAAGCCAATGGCGTGCAGCGCTCCGTCCACCTTTTCCCACCTCTCAGCGAGGTGGTTTCGGAGGGCCTCGGCCTGCTCGGCCGAGGTCACGTCGAACTCCAGGACCTCCGGTTCAACCGGTAGCTTGCGTGCCGTCCGCTGGGTGAGGCTTAGGCCCCGGCCGGCTCCGGTCAGGACCACCTCAGCGCCCTGCTCCTGCGCCAGACGGGCCACGGCAAAGGCCAGCGAGGCGTCGGTCAGCACGCCGGTGATCAACAGGTTCTTGTCGTCCAGGATGCCCACGGGGAATCCGTCCTTCTCGTCGGGGAACCGATCTACTCGTCGGGGAACCGGTTCGGAGGCTACCGGACGGCTTCGGTAGCCTCGCTGAATGGAGATCGGGCTACTTGGAGCGACTGGCCCTGCCGGGCGTGCTCTGGCTGTGCGCCTAGCCGATGTCGGATATGACGTGGTGGTGGGATCGCGGTCCAAATACCGCGCCATGGAGGTCTGCGACAAGATTTTCGACGAATGGCCCGAGCGGTCGTTGAACATCCAGTCGGCTGATAACGCCGGGGCTGCAGACGCTGAGGTGGTGGTTATCGCCACGCCGTGGGATGCCGCGGCGGCCACGGCCCGGTCGGTTGCCGACCATCTCCACCGCAAGGTGGTGATCTGCATGTCCAATGCCATCGCGCAGGTAGCCGGTGAGTTCCAGCCGCTGGTCCCACCCCGCGGGTCGGTATCGGCCAGCGTCCAGGCCGAGGTCACTGACGCCTACGTTGCCGCTGCTTTCCATCACGTCCCGGCCACCGAACTGGGCAACCTCGACCACGAGCTGGCCAGTGACGTGTTGGTTTGCTCAGATCACCGGAGGGCCACTGAGACGGCGTCGGAGATCATCTCCGCCATCCCGGGCGCCCGGCCACTAGATGCCGGAGGTCTGTCGAATGCCACGGCCATCGAGGCGTTCACCGCAGTATTACTGCAGCTAAACAGTCGGTATTCCACCCGGGTGGCCATTCGCTTGACCGGCATTGACGACTGATTCCCGCTTCTATTCGGCCGTCGGGTTGTTGGTCGGTCGCTAACCTCGGAGTCGCATGTCCGATCTCACCATCACTCTTCCCGACGGCTCGTCGCGCACCCTTCCAGAGGGGTCGACTGGTCTCGACCTGGCGGCTGACATCGGCCCCGGGCTAGCCAAGGCGGCCGTGATCGTCAGCGTCGACGGTGAGGGCCGCGACCTGGACCGGGTGTTGGCTGATGGTGATTCGGTTTCGGTGGTGACCGCTGACAGCGATGAGGGCCTCCACACCTTGCGTCACTCGACTGCCCACGTTCTAGCCCAGGCCGTGCTGGACCTGTGGCCGGGCGCCACGCATGCCATCGGGCCGCCGATTGAGCACGGCTTCTACTACGACTTTGAGCTCCCGGGAGGTGGGGTGTTCACAGCTGACGACTTGGAGGCCATCGATGCCCGCATGCGCGAGATCATTGCCGCCGATCAGGCCTTCGAGCGCTTTGAGGCGGGAACATCTGAGGCCCTCGAACTGTTTGCGGAGCACCGATACAAGCGAGAGATCATCGAGAAGGTGACCGCCGGCGCCGTCGACGTTGAGATGGCCAGGGAAGCTTCTGCCGACGGGACGGTGACCTGGTACCGCAACGGTGAGGGCTTCGTTGACCTGTGCACTGGACCGCACGTTCCTTCGACCGGGCGGCTTGGACACTTCGCGTTGCAGAAGGTGGCTGGGGCCTACTGGCGAGGCGATGAGAAGCAACCCATGCTGCAGCGCATCTACGGCACGGCGTGGGCTGACAAGAAGTCGTTGAAGGGCCACCTTCACCGCCTTGCCGAGGCCGAGAAGCGCGACCATCGGCGCTTGGCCGCAGAGTTGGATCTCGTGTCGTGGCCTGATGCGCTGGGGCCCGGCCTGGCCGTATGGCATCCCAAGGGTGCCCTCGTGCGCAAGATCATCGAGGACTACAGCCGGGCTCGCCACGAGGCGGGTGGTTACGACTTCGTCTTTAGTCCTCACATCGCCAAGTCCGTCCTGTGGGAGACCAGCGGCCACCTCGACTTCTATGCCGATGGCATGTACCCGCCCATGGAGTTGGACGGGGCTAGCTACTACCCGAAGCCCATGAACTGCCCCTTTCACGTGGCGGTCTTCCAGAGTGGACAGCGGAGCTACCGAGATCTTCCCCAACGGTTCTTTGAACTGGGCGCCGTATACCGGTATGAGCTTTCCGGGGCCGTGCACGGCCTACTGCGAAGTCGGGGCTTCACCCAGGATGACAGCCACATCTTCTGCACGCCGGACCAGATTCCCGAAGAGTTGGCCTCGCTATTGGATTTCACGCTCAGCGTGCTGCGGGCCTTCGGCTTCGAAGATTTCCAGGCCAAGTTGTCGACCCGCCCGGCCGAGAAGTCGGTGGGCGACGATGCCTTGTGGAACATGGCTACCGACGGGCTCCAAAAGGCCCTCGAGTCGGCCGGCCTGGACTATGTGGTCGAAGAGGGTGGTGGTGCCTTCTATGGGCCCAAGATCGACGTCGACATCACTGACGCCATCGGGCGGCCTTGGCAACTGTCGACCATTCAGTTGGACTTCAACCTCCCTGAGCGCTTTGAACTTGAGTACGTGGGTGCTGATGGCGGGCGCCACCGGCCGGTGATGATCCACCGGGCCCTTATGGGTTCCATCGAACGGTTCTTTGGTGTGTTGCTGGAGCACTACGCCGGAGCCTTCCCGTTGTGGCTGGCGCCCGAGCAGGTGCGTGTCCTGCCGGTGGCCGATGAGCACCAGGCCTACGCCGAGGCGGTCAGGGACCGCCTGGTGGCTGCCGGCCATCGGGTCACCGTGGATCCTGCAGATGAGCCGCTGGGCAAGCGAGTTCGGGCCGGCAAGGTGGACAAGGTGCCTCACGTGCTGGTGGTAGGTGATGACGACGCCTTCAACGGGACGGTAGGAGATAACGCGAGAGGCGCCGATGGTCCAGAGCGAGACTTGGCGATCGATTTGTTCTTGGGACGACTGGCCGACGCCGAAGCGTCTGGAGCGTTGGTGGCTGGGTCGACCGGGGAGTCGACGTCCTGACTGGGTTGGACCGCCTGTGGGCCGGGTGGCGATACGCCTACGTGTCGGGGCTGAACGATGGCACCGAGGCACAGTCGTCGGGTGCGCCTGTCGATGACGGGGATGGTCGCACGCTGTTCGAGGTACTTGCTGACGGTGACCACGGGGACGAAGAAACCTTCGTAGTGCACCGGGGACCAACTTGCTTCGTGGTGTTGAACGTTTTCCCGTACACCAGCGGACACCTGATGGTGTTGCCTCGGCGTGCTGTGGCCGATCTCTCGGGCCTCACTGAAGAGGAGTACCTGGAGCTCTGGGCCACGGTGCGCGACGCTGTCGCCGCGGTGGAGACGGCGCTAGACCCGGGTGGTATCAACGTCGGCGTGAACCTAGGGCGGGCAGCCGGAGCAGGAATTCCCGGCCATCTACACGTGCACGTTGTGCCGCGCTGGTCGGGCGACACCAATTTCACCACGACGGTGGCCAACGTCCGGGTGCTACCTGAGGCGCTGGAGGAGTCGTGGCGTCGCCTCAGGGAGGCCTGGCCGAGATGATCGGGGCAGTTCTGGTCGGATGAGACCGCGGGTGATCCGTCGGTTGGTGGTCGTCGTCTTCCTGCTGGTGGCGGTCGGCGGGGCTTGCCATGTCGACGATGGGATCGGCTCCATGAGCCGAACCGGCGAGACCCTTCTAGAACCGTTCGAACCTGCAGCGCTGGAGTGGGAGGAGTGCGGTGGCAAAGAGTGCGCCACGCTCGTCGTCCCAATGGACCATGCATCGCCCAACGGACCGACCATCGAGGTGGCCTTGGCAAGGATCCGGGCAGCCGTCGAACCGCGGATCGGGATGTTGGTTCTCAATCCTGGAGGCCCGGGCGGATCGGGCATCGAGATGCTGGAATGGATGGGTCACTGGTTGGCCGATCCGGCGTTCCTTGGACGATTCGACCTCGTGGGCTTTGACCCTCGGGGTGTTGGGCGGAGCACGCTGGTCGGGTGCATAGACGACCTTGACGACGAGATCGCCGTCTTAGAACCCGGAGACGGCCTAGCCCTTGTGATGGCCGACGCCGAGGAACGCGTAGCCGATTGCCTCGAACGCAGTGGCGACTTGGTCCACCACGTCGGAACCAATGCTGTGGCTCGCGACATCGACATGATCCGGCGGGCCATGGGCGAGGAGCAGATCTCGTATCTGGGGTACTCCTACGGGACACGACTAGGAGCGGTGTACGCCGCCCTGTTCGGGGACCGGGTAAGAGCCATGGTGCTAGACGGACCCGTCGACCCCACTGAACGGGTGAGCCGTCCCAGCAGGGCTCAGGCCGACGGGTTCGAAGCGTCGTGGTCGGCCTTCGCTGAAGCGTGCGACGCCGAGCCGGCCTGTCCACTGAACGCCATCGGTGGCCCGGAGCATGCGTTTTCCTCCGCGGTTGCCGTGGTCTCGGCAGCGCCTGTGCCCGCTGGGGAGAGGCGACTGACCAATGGTGAATTTTACCTGGGGGTGGCAGCTGCGCTGTACTCGCCGCTCTCCTGGCCGATGCTGGGCGAGGGGCTGAAGGAGATCGTGGTCGAGGGGACGGGCACGGTGCTCCAGGACCTCGGGGACGTGCTGGTCGGTCGTCGGGACGACGGCTCGTACGACGGATCGATGGACGCATTGTTCCTGGTGGACTGCGCCGACGACCCGGAGCGTCCTCCCCCGGGTGAGGTCTTCGACGCCACGATGGCCATCGCCGACACGTTGGCCCACTTTGGACCGGCGTACGCGGGCTCCGTCGGGTGCTACCCCTTGCCGGCTGCCGTGGATCCCCTACATGTCGGTCCGGTCGAGTTGGCCGTCCCGGCTCTGGTGGTCTACTTGGAGGGGGATCCAGCCACCCCACCTGCATGGGCCGAGGCGTTGGCCGACGTACTGGGTGATGCCGTAGTGGTCTCGTCGGACGCCGAGGGACACGGTGCGTACATGGCCAACTCCTGGTGCCTGACTGGGCCGGTCACCGACTATCTGGTGGATCTGGTCGTACCGGTCGATGGCTGGTCCTGCGTTGAGTCAGACTGATCGGGGCTTCAGGTGGCGAGCAACCCGGCTTGATCGGTGGTGAGGTGGCCGGTGGCATGCATCCAGCCGATGGTGTCGGACAGCGTCTCGGTGATGGAGTGGGCCGGGAAGCCGAAGGCCTTGGCAGCGCTGCGTTGGTCCACCGACTGCAGGCCCCCGGCTCGGGCGTTGCCCACGGTTAGGCGGGCCGTCTCACCGGTCAGCGGCATCTTGTTGCCGGTGGTCCGGCCGACCAGATCGCAGATCATGCCCCCCAGGGTGATGGTCCACGTCGGGCTACCCATGACGCGAACCCGGCGTCCTGTGAGTTCGGCGGCCATTTCCAAAATCTCGAACATGTAGTGGACGTGGCCGGCTAGAAGGTGCCGTGCCGGAGCGTCACCTCCGGAGAGGGACCCCACACACACCGCGGCCACATCCCGGACGTCGACGAAGCCGAACCGGATGGAACGGGGGATGGCGGTGGTCCGCATCCGAACCCAGTCGCGCATCATGGCCATCGAGTCGCTTAGGTCGGGGCTGGGATCTAGCGGTCCGAGGATGCCGCCAGGGCAGACCACGACCACTGGGTGACCGGCCTTCTGGAGGGCCACGGCGATGTCATCGGCGGCGATCTTGGATCCCGTGTAGGCGCCCGACTCCAGTCCTACGGGGCTCTCGGGGTCGATGTCGACGAGAGATGGGGCGTAGACCCCCATGGACGAGACGTGGATGATCCGCTCCAAGGCCCGATCAGCGGCCTCTCCGAGGATGCACGCTGTCGAAGTCGGGTTCACGTCGCGCATGGCGCGTGCCTGGCGGGGATCGAGGCTGAACACAGCCCCGGCGTGGATGAGGCCGTCGACCCCGGCCAACGAGGCGCGGAGGCGATCGTGGTCGGTCAGGTCGGCCTCGAACACCTCGGCGGCGTTGGTGGGAAGGCCGTGGAGGGCGAGAGTCGACCGTGCCTTGTTCGGATTACGGACCACCATCCGGACGTCATGCCCGGCAGACAGTGCCGTGACGGTGCAGTGCGAGCCGACTAGCCCCGTCGCTCCCGTGATGGCTACCCGCACGGCATGCCTCCTGCCTCTCGTCCGGAGACGATCCTAGGTTTTAACCGTGTATGGGGGCGGTCTGGCAACATGTCGAGGTGGCACGCTCCGGGAGGTACTCACCGATCTTGGTATCCGTACTGGTGCTCGTGGTCCTGGGCGGAGCGGCGGCCAGCGGGCTGATG
>JASLKB010000076.1 GCA_030747775.1 Acidimicrobiales bacterium
GGTTCAGTCCAGTAGCCGTAACGATGATGTCGGCCTCCAGTTCCTCACCCGACTGCAGTCGCACGCCTGTCTCGGTGAAAGCGTCAATGTGTCCGGTCGCCATCGAGGCCTTGCCCGTCCGGATGACCCGGAATAGGTCACCGTCGGGGATGAGACACAGTCGCTGGTCCCACGGGTTGTAGGTAGGGGTGAAGTGGGTGTCGACGTCGTAGTCGGGGCCCAAACCGGCCCTGACACCGGACAGCAGGAATTGCTTCACCTTTTCTGGCTCGGTGCGGGTCTTTCGGTAGACGAGGCCCTGTCGGAACACGTTCTTGCGGCGGACGATGGCGTAGGCCAACTTGGCGGGCAGGAAGCGCTGGAGTCGGTTGGCGATGGCATCCGTAGCCGGTCGTGACACCACATAGGTGGGGGAGCGTTGCAGCAGCGTGATATGAGCGGTGTCGTCGGCCATTGCTGGCACCAGGGTCATCGCCGTGGCCCCCGAGCCGATCACCACGACTCGCTTGTCTGTGTAGTCCAGATCCTCCGGCCACTCCTGAGGGTGCACGATCGTTCCTCTGAACCGTTCTCGGCCCTGGAACTCAGGCGTGTAGCCCTCCCGGTAGCTGTAGTAGCCGGAACACATGAAGAGGAACCCGCAGGTCAGGGTGACCGTGATGGAGGCACCAGAGTCCGGATCGGTGTGGGTGGCCGTCACCGTCCAACAGGCGCGGTCACTTGACCATTCGGCGCTTGTCACCCGATGGCCGAACCGGATGTGGTCGATCAGGTCGTGTTCGGTCACCGTCTCACGCAGATAGTCGAGGATGACCGGTCCGTCGGCGATTGAACGTTCGTGCTTCCATGGCTTGAACCGGAATCCGAGGGTGTGCATATCGCTGTCGGATCGAACTCCCGGATACCGGAACAGGTCCCAGGTTCCGCCGATGTCGGGACGGCCCTCCAGGATGGCGAAGGATGTGTCCGGACAGCGGTCCTGCAGATGAACGGCTCCGCCGATACCGGAGATACCCGCCCCGACGATCAGGACGTCAAGGTGCTCGTATTCCACCATGGGCGGACAATAGGAAAGCTGTGGGGCGGGTGGGGAACCGGGCCCGACATCAGATCCAACCCGGTGTGTTCGGCTCGGCACCTGACCGGTGGTTGGGTTGGTGTCGTTCGACTCTTCAGAGTAGTGAGCCGAAGGCTAGACTGGACGATTGTTCAGTTCGACGGATGAGACGATCCTCGCCATGGCAGAACCGAGGGCCATCAGCGGCACTCAGGAGCAGATTCTGGACGCGGTCCTTTCCTGTCTTGCTGAGGGGGGTATAGCCGGAGTGAGTATGCGGGCCGTGGCAACCGAAGCGGACGTGTCTCTGGGTCTGCTCAACTATCACTTCTCGGGCAAGCAGGCCCTAATTGTCACGGCGGTGCAGATGGCATGTGATCGTCTTCTGGCTGAGTCCATGGTTTCCATTGATGGGGTGATAGGTGCTGACGAGCGGGTTAGGACGTTTATCCGGGGGACGATGGCCGAAGATTTCCTGTCATCGGAGTACCGTCGTCTCCGGCTGGTTATTTGGGCGGCGGGCCGGCAGGACCCGGAGATCGGCAAGACGGATCTGAAGTTTTACTGTGAGTACGTGGACCGGATGACTGAACTGATTCTCGAGGCCCGTCCCGAACTCTCCACGACCGGAGCACGGGAACGGGCCGTCGACGTGTCACTCACCCAGAACGGGCTTTGGCTTAACTGGGCCCGCTTCGGAGACCGGGCGGCGCTGGAGCGTGGCCTGCAGCGCTGCGAGGCCATCGCCCTAGGTGATGGCTGAACCGTGGCGTCGAACACAGGACACCAGCGGACCCACCTTCAGCAACTGGAGGCTGAGGCCATTTACGTGATGCGTGAGGTCGTTGCCCAGTTCGAGAGGCCGGTCATGCTCTACTCGATTGGTAAGGACTCGTCCGTGCTCCTGCATCTGTCCCGTAAGGCGTTCCACCCGGGACCGATTCCGTTCCCGCTCCTCCACGTCGACACCACCTGGAAGTTCCGGGAAATGATCGAGTTCCGTGACCAGACGGCCGCCAAACTGGCTCTGGACCTGATCGTCCATACCAACACCGTCGGTGTCGCTGAAGGTATCAACCCATTCGACCACGGGTCGAGGAACTACACCGACATCATGAAGACTGTGGCCCTGCGTCAGGCGTTGGACGCCGGTGGCTTTGATGCGGCGTTCGGAGGCGCCCGGCGCGACGAGGAACGGTCCCGGGCCAAGGAGCGGGTGTTCAGTTTTCGGGACCGGAACCACCGATGGGATCCGAAGAACCAGCGACCTGAGCTCTGGAACCTCTACAACGGCCGGATCCACAGGGGTGAGAGCATCCGTGTGTTTCCGATTAGCAACTGGACCGAGTTGGACGTCTGGCAGTACATCCATCTGGAGGGCATCGACATCGTGCCCCTATACCGGTCCAAGGTCCGGCCTGTTGTGGAACGCGATGGGACCCTCATCATGGTCGATGACGATCGCTTCCGGTTCGTCGACGGGGAAGAGCCTCAGATGCGGTCGGTGCGTTTTCGTACCCTCGGCTGCTACCCGCTTTCGGGTGCGGTGGAGTCAACGGCCACCACGCTGCCCGAGATAATCCAGGAGATGCTGTTGGCCACCCGGTCCGAGCGCGAGGGGCGAGTCATCGACCATGATCAGGCTGGCTCCATGGAGGACAAGAAGCGTGAGGGGTACTTTTGATGTCTCACGCCTCCAAGCTCATCGCCACCGACATCGAGGCCTACCTTGCCGAACACGAGCGCAAGGACCTGCTGCGGCTCCTGACCTGCGGCAGCGTCGACGACGGCAAGTCGACCCTCATCGGACGCCTACTCCACGACTCACGGATGATCTACGAGGATCAGCTGGCCGGTCTAGAGGTTGACTCAACGACCGTGGGGTCGGCAGGCGATCATCTGGATCTGGCGTTGCTCATGGACGGCCTAAAGGCTGAACGGGAGCAGGGCATCACCATTGACGTGGCTTACCGCTACTTCTCGACAGCCCGTCGCAAGTTCATCGTGGCCGACACCCCCGGCCACGAGCAGTACACCCGCAATATGGCCACCGGGGCTTCGACATGCGAGTTGGCGGTGATCCTCGTGGACGCCCGACACGGCGTGCTGGATCAGACCCGTCGGCACAGTCACATCGCCAGCCTGCTTGGCATCCGACACGTGGTAGTAGCCGTAAACAAGATGGACCTCGTGGCCTGGTCCGAGGATCGGTTTGACGAGATTCGGGTCGACTACCAGGCCTTCGCAGCCGGCCTAGAGCTGTTCGATCCGTACTTTCTGCCCATGTCGGCTCTACTGGGTGACAACGTGGTGGAGCGTGGGGACAACCTCACCTGGTTCGATGGACCGCCGTTAATGGAGTACCTCGAGACCGTCGACGTGGCTGCCGGCGTCGATCTGGACCGGTTCCGCCTGCCTGTGCAGCTGGTGATCCGTCCGGACGGCGACTTCCGGGGGTTCGCTGGCACGGTGGTCTCCGGAATGCTGCGGCCCGGGGATCCTGTGGTGTCGCTCCCGTCGGGGGTGGTATCCAATGTTGATCGCATCGTGTCCTTCGACGGTGATCTCGACGAGGCGGGACCCGGCGATGCAGTGACGCTGACCCTGGTCGATGAGATCGACGCGAGCCGGGGCGACCTGCTGGTGGGAGCCGACGATCAGCCGGCTCGGTCCCACGATGTCGACGCCATGATGGTCTGGATGGCCCAGGAGGAAATGCGGCCCGGTCGCCAATACCTCCTGCAGTCGGCTAACGGCCTCGTGGGCGTATCGGTGGCTGCCATCGACTATCGGGTGGACGTCAATTCGTTAGAGCACGTGTCAGCCACAGAGCTGGCCCTTAACGACATCGCCCGCTGCACGATCAGCGCTGAACGCGAGTTGCTGTTCGACCCCTATGCCACCAACCGTCGGACTGGCTCGTTCGTCCTCGTGGATCGGATTGACAATGCGACGGTAGCCGCCGGAATGATTCTGTGCGCCTCATCGGTCTGGGATCGGAGCCCGGCTGCCGGCCTAGTCCGCCACCGTTCGGAGATCACGCCGGAAGAGCGAGTGGCACGGTTCGGCCAGCGACCCTGCACCGTTCTACTGACCGGCTTGACAGCGGCGGGCAAGTCAACCATTGCCGCGGGCTTGGAGCGTCGCCTGTTCGACCGCGGGCGTACAACGATGCGCCTCGACGGCGAGAACATACGCCTCGGCATCAGTCGGGACCTCGGTTTCAGCGCCCGGGATCGTTCCGAGAACCTCCGCCGCGTAGCCGAGGTAGCACTCATTGCCAACCGGCAAGGACTCATAGCCATTGCCGCCCTAGTGGCCCCCGAAGCCGACGTTCGCGCCCGCGCCCGCGAGCTGATTGGGGACCACCGCTTCGTAGAAGTGTTCGTCGACACTCCGATAGAGGTCTGCCGGGAGCGCGACCCCAACGGCCAGTACGAGGCGGCCGACAGGGGGGAGATCCAGGACTACCCGGGCGTTTCCTCGACCTATGACCAGCCCACCGACATGGATCTCCGACTCGACTCCTCGGTGCAGGACGTCGACGAATGCGTGGACGCCATCCTGGCGCTACTCGAGGACCGGGGCTTTCTCCATGGCTGAAGTCGATCCGATGGGGGACAGCGAACCGGTGTCGCAGGACATCATCCGCGCTGATGGACACGTGAACCGAGCCCGGCGAGCAGCGGTGACCGGCCATGAGGGCCAGACGGTCTGGTTCACCGGCCTGTCCGGCTCCGGCAAGTCCACGCTGGCCTTCGCCGTAGAGGAAGCCCTGATTGCCCGCGATGTGGCCGCATATGTTCTGGACGGAGACAACGTCCGTATGGGCCTCAACCGTGACCTCGGCTTCTCGCCCGACGACCGAACCGAGAACGTCCGCCGGATCGGTGAGGTGTGCCGGCTGTTCCAGGATGCCGGTCTAGTGGTGCTCACCGCATTTATTTCGCCCTACCGCGCCGACCGGGAGGCCGTGCGGGCCCTGCACCCAGACGGAACCTTCACCGAGGTCTTCGTGGATACGCCGCTGGAGGTCTGCGAGGAGCGGGACGTCAAGGGCCTGTACTCCCGGGCCCGGACGGGGGAGATCCCCGACTTCAGCGGCATCTCGGCGCCATACGAGACGCCCATCTCGCCGGACTTACGGATCGACACCGGTCAAGCTATTCAAGATTGTGTGGAGGCCGTACTCGATGTTTTGTTCCCTGATGAGGCCTACTCGTGACATTCCTGACCTCGTGGGTTACGCCTCGCTCAAGGTCCCGCGGGATCTACGCCGTGGACTCAACTAGGCCTTCTGGCCCGTGACCGACCCGCTGCTTGAACCATTCGACTTGGCGGGGTTGCGCCTGAGAAACCGGATCTTCTCTAGCAGCCACTCACCGGGCTACAACGTCGACGGCACTCCCAGCGACCGGTATGTCCGATATCACGAGGAGAAGGCCCGGGGCGGTATCGGACTGACCATGATTGGTGGGTCATCAAACGTCTCGGTCGACTCGGCGTCGTTGTGGGGTCAGTTGAATTTTGCCACCGACGCCGTCGTCGACCCCCTAGCAGCGATGGCTGAGCGGGTCCACGCACACGGCACGGCGATCATGTGCCAACTGACTCACATGGGGCGCCGCAATGTTTCCAATGATGGGGACTGGCTGCCCACCATTGCCCCATCGCCCATCCGGGAACCTATGCATCGGTTCTGGCCCAAAGAGGCTGAACCGTGGGACCTGGCTCGGGTAGTGGCTGACTTCGCTGCCGCTGCCCGACGCGTCGCCGATAGTGGGCTGGATGGGATCGAGTTGCTGGCCACCAGCCACCTCCTGGATCAGTTCTGGTCGCCCTTGGTAAACCGCAGGACCGACGGCTACGGCGGTTCGCTGGACAATCGGCTGCGATTCACCATCGAGGTGCTGGAGGCCGTCCGGGAGGCCGTCGGCGGGCGGCTCCTGGTGGGCTTACGGATGTTGGGCACCGAGGATCAGATCGGGGGCCTTGATGAGGAGGATTGCTGCGCCATCGCTGTGCGCCTCGCCGGATCAAGCCTGCTGGACTTCCTGAACGTGGCTGGACCGGCACTTGCCACCGACCAAGGCCTGTCGCGGGCCATCCCGCCGGCTGGGACACCTTTGGCGCCGTACCTACCGGTGGCCGCGGCCGTGCGCTCGGCAACCGACCTGCCGCTCCTGCACGCGACCCGGATCATCGACCCGGCCACGGCCAGACACGCCGTGGAGTCCGGTGCCGTGGACCTGGTGGGAATGACTCGGGCCCACTTCGCTGATCCCCATTTGGTGGCCAAGCTGGAGCGGGGTGAGCCACAGCGAATCCGCGCCTGCGTGGGGGCGTCGCTGTGCATTAATCGACTACATCTTGGACTGGACTCGGTGTGCATCCAGAATCCCGCTACCGGTCGTGAGGGGACGGTGCCGCAGTTGGTCGTGCGCTCTGATGGTCATCGTCGTCGGGTCGTCGTAGTGGGTGGTGGTCCGGGTGGGCTAGAGGCAGCACGAACTGCTGCCGAGCGGGGCCACACGGTGGTTCTGTTCGAGGCACAAGATCGGCTTGGGGGGCAGCTGGCACTGATGGCACGGGCGGGTGAGCGTCAGCGCGAGGTGGCCAGTCTCCTGGACTGGCTGGTCAATGAGGTGGCGCTGGCCGGCGTTGAGGTTCGGCTGTCTACACCGGTCGATGTAAGCGACGTGTTGGCTGAGGTGCCCGACGTTGTGATTGTGGCCACGGGTGGGTCGCCTGAGGTCTCGTATCTGGAGGTGGGTGCAGACCTGGTGTGCACGGCATGGGACGTGTTGGGTGGCTCGGAACGACCGGAAGGCCGGGTGCTGGTGTACGACGACCATGGTGCTGAACGGGGTCTAGCCGTCGTCGAGTTCCTGGTCGAAAAGGCCGAGCTCCTCGGGGTGTCAGACATCGAAGTGGTGACGCCTGATCGGCATGTCGGCCTGGACCTGGCTACACCGCTAGGGCCTGCGTACCTGCGGATGCTCTACGAGGGTGGCGTGACGATGACGTCCGACCATCGTCTAGTGGCGGTGGAATCGATCGACAACGGATCTCTTCAGGCGGTGATGCGCAACGAGTACACCCGGGTGGAGGTAAACCGGGCGGTGGACGCCGTGGTTGTCGAGCACGGAGTGGCGCCCGACGAGGACCTGTATGTGGCGCTAAGAGAAGCCTCCGCCAACCATGGCGTGGTGGACCTGGAGGCGCTGATTAGAGGTCGGGCCCAACCTGCGTTCACCGGAACAGACGATGGCTACCTGCTCTATCGAGTGGGTGACTGTGTGGCCAGTCGTGACGTGGCCTCAGCCCTACTGGACGCCCGCCGGCTTTTGCAGCACCTCTGAGCGTGGTCCATGATTCGCAGCTCCGGTTCGGAGGGGTGAATGCCCGATCAGAATGCGAAAGCATTGAGGGGACCAGAAGATGCCAGTAGCGGTTCCATTTCCCGAGGTCCAACCCGATGGGTACGAGTGGCTAGGCGACGAGCGCGCGTTCGATCCGACGCTCCACCTGGACATCCGGCCACCCACCGGCGTCACTATGTTGACCGATCTCGGCTATCAACTTGATGAGATCGCCACGACGGCCACCCCGCTGGCCTTCTCGACGCCGTTCCGCATTTTGTCCGACGAGGGAGCGGCGGTCCTACTGGACACGGCCCGCCGACTACGAGCGTTCCAGACCAACGCCCGAGATCGCATCGAGAACATGGTCCGTGGTGGCTGCTACCGGTCACGGTGGCTTCGGGACCTGTGCCTCTCATCAGAAGTCACTGAGATGATGGCGGAGGTGTACGGCGCGGCCGTGGCACCCCACACCATGCCGCTTCACCTCGGGCACCTGAACTACGAACCCGCCAACTTGGGAGACGCTGTCGACAAGTGGCATCACGACACCCTTGCTCTGGACTATGTGATGATGGTCAGCGATCCGACGACCCTCCCGGGGGGTCGCTTCGAGATTTTTCTGGGGACGAAGCACGACGCCGCGACACTTGCTGCGGCCGGAAAGCGTCCCCCGACCGATCGGGTGCTGGTTCCCGACTTCCCAGGCCCCGGATGGGCCATCGCCCTGCACGGCAACATGGTTGTACATCGTGGTGCACCCTTGGACTCGGCGGCCGAGCGCATCACAATGGTCAACGGCTACGTGTCTCTTGATCGCAGCTGTGACGATCAGTCTCGCTCACGCGATCTTGTCGGTGTGGACGATCCAGCCCTGTTGGCGACCGAGTGGACCCGGCACGCCGCCTGGCGAGGAGTCGGCAGACTGCAGAATCTGGTCGATGACCTACCGTTTGGTATCGACAACGAGCGGGCGGCTGACCGACTCGAGGAGGCAATCACCGACGTGCAACAGGCCATTCGGGATCTCCGCGCAGACCCGATGCCCACGGAGCACTACGAACGCGGAATCGAATGACAGGATCTCCACCATGAGCACTTCTGGTGCGTTACCACTCACCGACGAGCAGGTGACAGCCTTCTGGTCCGACGGCTACGTGATGATGGATGGCGCTGTTTCGGCCACCGACCTGGTCGACCTCCAAGCTTCGATCGCCTCTTGGGTGGAGGAGAGCCGGAGCCATGATGGCCCGTTCGGCACGACGATGGACGGGCGGGCACGGTTCGACGTACAACCCGGCCACAGCGCGGAACAGCCGGCGCTGCGCCGCGTGGCGTCCCCGCAGGAGGTATGTGCCGTCCACCTACGGATCATGAGGGACAGCCCGCTGGTCGACGCGGCGGCCCAGCTGGTTGGCCCCAACCTCGTGGTCAACAACGTAAAGACCAACTGCAAGCAACCGGGCAGCAACACGGTGGTCAAGTTTCATCAGGACTTCGCCTACGAGGCCCACAGCAACGACGACATGTTGGCCGTCCTGCTGTTTGTGGATGACGTGACTCCCGACAATGGGCCCCTGGAGGTCATACCGGGCACCCACCGGGGCCCGGTATTCGAACACTGGCAGGATGGGGTCTTTACCGGGACCATCACCGATGAGGACCTTGCCGACCTCGACAGGCCGGTGGCCTGCCACGGGAGGGCCGGTTTGGCGTGCCTGATGCACACCCGCCTCGTGCACGGTTCGGCGCCCAACCTGACCGACGTGCCCCGAACCCTGGCCATCTTCAGCTACCGGTCCGAGGACAGTCGAATCTTGCACCCCAACCATATTCCGAGTGTGCACGAGGGCGAGGTGGTGCGCGGCGTGGCAACCGGCCGGATTCGTGCCACCCCCTGCGAGATGGCCCTTGGAGAAATACCGTCCACAGCGTCATTCTTCGACCAGCAGGCCCAGGTGACTCCAGGATGACCGTGGAACTGAAGGAGCTCCCGTTCGAAACCGATGCCGGCTTCGGCAGTCGGGCCCGAATCGGCCTAGTGGTACTTGAGAACGACCAGACCGTGGAGGCGGAGTTGGCCACGCTATGGCCCGAGGGGGTGGCCGCCTTCGCTACCCGTATTCCCATGGAGGACCGAGTGACCGCCGAGACCCTCCTAGCCATGGAGACCCGGATTCCCGAGGCGGCTGGACTACTTCCGGAGATCATGGGTTTTGACGTCATCGGCTACGGCTGCACCTCGGCGGCCACCCTGATCGGGGAGGACCGGGTATCGGCGGCACTGCATCGGGCTCACCCTGAAGTACCTAACACCAACCCGATCAGTGCCGTGTTGGCTGCGATGAAGGCATTAGGGGCGCGTCGGATTGCCGTGATCACGCCCTACAACGCGGAGGTGACAACTGGGATTGTGAACCTGTTGGAGGACCGGGGGCTGGACGTGGCCGCAGCCGGATCGTTCCTCGAGGAGAGCGACGCCACCGTGGCTCGTATCACCGAAGCTGCGGTGGCCGACGCCGTGCGGCAAATGGTTACCAACTTCGCTGGCGATCCAGATGCGGAAGCATTGGACGCTGTGTTCGTGTCGTGTACAAGCCTTCGGGCCTACGGCGTGGCCGCCGATTTGGAATCCGAACTGGGGGTGGCGGTGGTATCCAGCAACCTGGCCTTTGGTTGGCACCTCCTTCGCCTAGCGGGAATCAACGACAGGCTGACGGGTCTGGGGAGGCTGTTCTCTCTGGGGTTGGAAAGGTGACGGAGATAGCGGCTCCCGAACGGGGATTCCCTGATGCGGAGTTTGTGGCTCGGGCCGCCCGGGCACAGGCCATGATGGCCGAGCGCAGCCTGGATGCCCTGCTGGTCTGCACCGAGCCGGAAGTCCGGTATCTGACGGGGTTCCACACGCCGTTCTGGCAGAGCCCTACCCGCCCGTGGTTCGTGATCCTGCCCGCCGAAGGGCGGCCGGTGGCCGTAATCCCGGGAATCGGTGCCTCAGCCATGGGAACCACCTGGGTCACCGACATTCGGACCTGGCCGGCACCACGACCGATCGATGATGGCCTAGTCCTTCTGGTCGACACCTTGGCTGAGTTGACCAGCGGGGGTAGTGAACCGGTGAAGATCGGTCTACCCATGGGCCACGAGACCCACGTACGCATGCCCCTAACCGACCTCGATGCCCTCAGGGAGCGAATCGCCCCGGCGACCTTCGTGGACGCCACCGATGTGGTGCGCGGCCTGCGAATGGTCAAGTCCGATCGCGAGATCGCCAAAGTGGCTCACATCTGCGACCTGGTCTCAGGGGCCTTTGAGGGCATTGGTGACCTGTTGTCAGCAGGTATGACCGAGAGAGAGGCCTTCCGGGCGTTCCGCATCGACCTCCTCGAGCGCGGTGCCGATGACGTGCCCTATCTGGTTGGGGCCACCGGCCCGGGATTCGACGACATCATCAAACAGCCCTCGGACCGGGTCATCGAGTCGGGCGACCTGCTCATGTTCGACACCGGCTCGGTCTTTGACGGTTACTCCAGCGACTTCGACCGCTACGTGGCCTTTGGACGGGCCGATGCCGATGCCAAACGGGCCTACCGGACGGTGTGGGAGGCGACCGAGGCTGGTTTCGCCGCGGCTAGGCCGGGCGCCACCACCAGTGACCTGTGGCGAGCCATGGCCGAGGTGCTCGACGCCGGCGGCTCTCTCGGCAACTCGGTAGGGCGACTCGGTCACGGTCTGGGCATGCAGGTCACCGAGTGGCCTTCCCATACTGCAGACGACGGCACTGTGCTCGAGGAGGGAATGGTCCTGACCCTCGAACCAGGTCTC
>JASLKB010000077.1 GCA_030747775.1 Acidimicrobiales bacterium
AGAGCCGGTGCCGTGCCCCCGCTGTGGAGCCGACACCACCGAGGACTCGATGTTCGGTCCCAGCAGATGCCGAGCCGTGCACGTGTGCCGATCTTGCACCGAAGTCGTGGAGGTAATGAGGGCCTAGGCCTCGAAACCATGAAGCGCTACGAGGTGTTCCTGAAGAAGGACGGAAAGGACGAATACCGACACGCTGGGTCACTCGATGCCCCCGACGACGAACTGGCCCTCGTGCTTGCCCGGGAAACCTATCTACGGCGAGCGGAGGGGGACCGACTGTGGTTAGTCGACCGAGACCATCTGGTCATCGGGCCGCCCGAGTTCGTGGCGCCCAACACCGACAAGCCACATCGCCACAACGACGGCGAGCGGATCGCCGAGCGTCGGCGACGGCGTCGGGACCTTGGAGAGAAGGATGCGTCATGACCAGCCCGTGGAGTGACGGCATCAGGGAGTTCGTTTTGGCCATCGCCGACGACGAGCACCTGATGGGCCAGCAGCACGCTGAGTGGATCGGAGTAGCACCGTTCCTCGAAGAGGATCTGGCCTTCTGCTCCATCGGCCAGGACGAATTGGGCCACGCGGCAACGCTGTACGCCATTGTGGCCGGGGACGGTGACCCCGATGGCATCGACGACCGGACCCTCGACGAGCTCGCCCTTGATCCTGATCCGACGCGCTGGCGGTCGGCCCACCTGGTGGAGGTGCCCACCCCCGAATGGGCCCACGCCCTGGTCCGCCACTGGCTGTACGACGCCGCCGAACAGGTCCGCTGGGAATTGGTGGCCGACTCGACGTTGACTCCGCTAGCCGAAGCGTCCGTCCGCGCCCAGCGAGAGGAATGGTTTCACCGACGGCACGCCGACGGCCTGCTGGACGCCCTCCTACCAGCCCCCGACGCCGGCGACCGGATCCGGACGGCTCTGGTCGACCTGTTCCCACTGGCAGTGGGCCTCTTCACTCCAGTAAAAGGAGAGGCCGAAGCGGTTGCCACCGGCGTGACCGCCGCCCCATTCGAAACTCGACTGCCCGAATGGACCAACCGGGTCCGACAGCGCTTCGTGGTCGACTCGCTACCGGACGGTGAAACAACCCCAGCGGCCCGTACCACCCGGAGCGACGCCTTCGGGCCACTGCTCTCCAGGATGCGCGAGGTCCTGGAGTTAGACGCTGCCGCTATCTGGTAGCTCCTGACCGGAGCCTCCACCGCGTTACGGTTCACAGCCATGGTGATAGGCCCTAACGAGGCGATCGTCGCCGACGACTACCACACGGCCGGCGAGCCCTTCCGCATCGTCGACCTAGGCCCCATGAAAGGCAACACCGTGTTGGACCGCCGGTCGTGGGCCATGACCAACCTCGACGACCACCGACGGTTCCTGATCCACGAACCTCGGGGGCACGCCGACATGTACGGCGGCATGGTCGTCCCACCCGACAACAGCGAATTGGGGACGGGTGACGTGGGAGTCGTGTTCTTCCACAAGGACGGCTTTTCCACGGCCTGTGGGCACGGCACTATCGCGATAGCCACGTGGGCCATCGACACCGGACGAATTCCAGCCCCGGACGACGGCGAGGTGACGGTGATCGTCGACGTGCCGTCCGGCCGCCTTCCAACAGTGGCCCACATGGTGGATGGGCGGGTGACCTCGGTCCGGTTCACCAACGTGGAGGCCTTCGTATCGGCCCGCGAGTTGATGGTTGACACGTCGTTGGGCCCGGTCACCGCCCACATCTCGTTCGGAGGGGCCTTCTACGCCTCGGTGGCCGTCGACGACCTACCGGTGTCGTGTCGACCCAACGACGTCGACCACCTAATCACCCTCGGGCGCGAGGTCAAGACGGTCCTGAGTGGCCACCCGTCGGTGGTCCACCCATCCGACGACCGGCTGTCCGGGCTCTACGGCACGATCCTTCATGAGGACGTCCAGTCACCGCCCGAAGAGGCAGGCCTCTACCAGCGGAACGTGACCATCTTCGCCGACGGTCAGGTCGACCGGTCCCCCTGTGGCTCGGGCACCTGTGCCCGCCTGGCTCTGCTTCACGACGACGGCAGGCTCGACGTGGGTGATCCGTTCCACCACGAGGGTGTGGCCGGCGGAACGTTCGAGGCACGCATCGAAGCCGTCACCGACATGGGAATCATCCCGAGCGTGAAGGGCTCGTCCCACCGGCACGCCACCACCACGTTCACCCTCGACCCCCACGACCCGGTCGGCCTGGGGTTCCTGTTCCGATGAGCAAGCTGCCCCACTTCGACGCCGAGGCCATCCGGTCGGTGGTCGACATGGAGACCTGCATCGAGGCCCTACGAACCGGAAGTCGAGAGCTAGGCGAACTCCATCCACGCGCCCACGTAGCGCTCGGTCCGGGCGACGACTTCCTAATGATGCCGGCTGTGTCCCCGGCAGGAATCGGAGTGAAGGTGGTGAACGTCATCCCGGGCAACCGCGACCGGGGCCTTCCCCTCATCCACGGCTTCTACCTGTACTGCGACCGGGAAACCGGGGTTCCCACGGCCACTCTGGACGGATCGGCGCTTACCACCCTGAGAACCCCAGCCGCCTCGGCACTGGCCGCCGACCATCTGGCCCGACCCGATGCCACCTCGTTGGGGGTGTTCGGCACCGGCGTCCAAGCCAGGGGACACATCGAAGCGATGTTGGTGATCCGGCCAGCGATCGAACGAATCGTGGTGTCGGGGCGAAAGCCCGAGTCGTCAGCGGCCTTCGTCGCCGACCCGTCGGTAGTCGACCTGGCCGGTAGTCGCGCCCTGATGACCGGCACCCCGGAGGAGACCGCCTCGTCCGCCATCGTGTGCGGCTGTACGTCGTCGACCGATCCGGTGGTGCCGACGGCAGCCATCCAGTCTGGTACTCACGTGGGGTTGGTGGGCAGCTACTCGACGGCCCGCCGGGAGGTGGCCCCCGACCTGTTGACCAGGGCGGCGGTGTTCGTCGACGACCGAGGGGCGGCGGCCGACGAGGCCGGAGACCTGATTCTGGCCGCTCGGTCCGGTTTATGGTCGTTCGATGCCGTGGCCGGGGATCTGGCTGAACTGTGCCTCGAGACGGCGGGACGGGCATCCGACGACGAGATCACCCTTTTCAAGTCGGTCGGCCTAGCCGTCTGGGACCTCATCGTGGCCGACACCGTGGTGCGCAACAGCTAACCGGAGTCTTCGCCGACACATCTTCAAGCCTTGAACGATTTTTCCACCGACGCGTACCCTTTCCTGATGCCCGCACCCTTTGATCCCATCGACGTCATCGGCCTCCCGACCGACCAGAAGCGCGCCCTTCAGGGCGAACGCCTCACTGCCCTGGTCACCCGACTGGCCTCCTGTGGCAACCCCTTCTGGTCTGAGCGTCTAGCCGACGTCGACCCGTCATCCATCAACTCGGTAGACGATCTGCCTCTCCTCCCATTCACCGTCAAGCAAGACCTGCGCGACCAGTACCCACTAGGCATGGTCACTACCCCGATGGAAGCCACCACCCGCCTCCACGCCAGTTCCGGGACCAGCGGCAAACCGACAATCGTCGTCTACACCCCGTCGGACCTCGCCGTGTGGGCCGAGGTCAATGCCCGAGCTCTTGCCCTGGCCGGCACCCGCCCCGACGACGTACTCCACAACGGATACGGCTACGGCCTTTTCACCGGCGGCCTAGGACTCCACTACGGCGGTGAACGCCTGGGCTGCACCGTGGTTCCAGTCTCGGGCGGCAACACCGCCCTCCAACTGCAGCTCCTGGAGGACCTGGGCAGCCGGGTACTGTCGGCCACCCCGTCGTTCTGTCTCGTGCTGGCCGAGCGGGCCCACGCCCAGGGCATCCGCGACCGTCTTGGAGTCGAGGTGGGGATCCTGGGCGCCGAACCCTGGTCGGAGGGCATGCGCCAACGCATCCACGAAGCGTGGGGCGGATGCTTCACCGCACTGGACATCTACGGCCTCTCGGAGGTCATCGGCCCAGGCGTGGCCATGGAGGCCCCCGACGACCTGGGAGCCCTGAACGTCTTCGATGACCATTTTCTCCCCGAGATCGTCGACCTGGAGACCGGGCAACCTCTACCCGATGGCGAGTTCGGCGAGTTGGTCATCACAACGCTCACCAAGGAGGCCATGCCCGTCCTGCGGTACCGGACCGGTGATATCACCCGGATCCTGAGCGATGGGGGCGACACCGCCGGCCCGGGCACCCGCAACTGGACCCGCATGGCCCGCCTCACCGGTCGGGCCGACGACATGCTCATCATCCGGGGCATCAACGTGTACCCCCGGGAGATCGAGACCGTCCTGATGGACGACCCCGACGTAGGCGCCAACTACGCCATCGTCGTCGACCGTCGAGGTGCCATGGCCGAGCTCCGAGTCCGGGCCGAGGCCACATCCGACGCCACCACCGGAGGCCGCCTTGACGTCGGCGCCGAACGGCTCTCCAAGGTCCTGGCCGACCGCCTCCGGATCCGGACCGCCGTGGAGCTCGTCGCCGATGGCTCCATGCCCCGGACCGAGGTCGGCAAAGTCAAGCGCGTCTTCGAACAGGTCGGCGACATCGATCCCCTGGGTTGATCCACCGGCCTGACCCGTTCCCCGGGCGACCGAAGACATCGAAAAGTCCTAGTTTCTGATGGTCCGTCAGATTTTTGACCACGGTAGCGTTCTCCGACGTGTCGGACAGCGTCGAGGAAACGCCTGAACAGGCCGAATTTCGTGCGTCAGCGCGCGCCTTCCTGGCCGACCACGCGGAGCCGCTATCCGAGATCAATCCCTGGCAGGTCTCCGGGTTCCCCGAGGACGACGACGCCCGGGCCTACTTCGAACACGGACGGGCCTGGCAGCGGACACTGGCCGACCAGGGCTGGGCGGCCCTGACTTGGCCAACCGAGTACGGAGGTGGCGGGCACCCCCCGTGGGCCGACCGCATCCTCCGGGAGGAGTCTGAGGGCTACGGTTCCCACCCGGGCTTCGTGGGCGCCACCATCGCCATGCTCGGGCCAACCCTCCTAGCCCACGCCACCGACGACCTCAAGGCCCGATTCCTACCGTCGCTGCTCAACGCTGAAGTGGCTTGGTGTCAGCTGTTCAGCGAGCCGGGTGCCGGATCGGACCTAGCCAGCCTCGCCACGCGGGCCGTGCTAGATGGCGACCACTGGATCGTTGACGGCCAGAAGGTCTGGAACTCATGCGCCCAGTTCGCCGACTGGGGCTTCCTGCTGGCCCGCACCGATCCCGAAGCCCCCAAGCATCGCGGCATCACCTTCCTGCTGGTCGACATGACCTCTCCAGGTATCGAGGTCCGCCCCCTCGTACAGGCCAATGGTTCTTCGCACTTCAACGAGGTCTTCCTCTCCGACGTACGAATCCCAGCCGACCAGGTGGTGGGCGAGGCCCACGGCGGCTGGGGTCCAACCCGCACCGTGCTCGCCAACGAGGCCGCCTTCATCGGCCGTGGCGGTGAGACCCCGACCTCGGACCGACTGCGCATCCTGGCGGCGCGCCACGGCGGCCTCGACGACCCCACAATCCGCCAACGCCTAGCCCGGATCATCAGCCGTGAACGCCTCCAGGCACTGATGGGCCAGCGCATCCAGTCGGCAGTCCGTGACGGCCAACAACCGCCGTTCGATCCGGCGCTGACAAAGGTGCTGGCCGCCGGCACCAAGGTGCTGACCGGCGAACTGGCCGCCGACCTGGCCGGGCCAGCAGCAGTCGCTGGACCGCCCTCCGGCGACCCCGAGGGCACGTGGATCCGGGCTGAGGTACTGAACCGCTTTGCCGTCTCCATTGGAGGCGGCACCACCGAGGTGCACAAGAACAACCTCGCTGAACGATCACTAGGGCTACCTCGCGAGCCCGGCACGGATCCCAACGCCGCGTGGAAGGATGTCCTCCGTAACTGAACGGAGGCCGGGGGGAACGGACGCCTTGACCGAGGAACACAATGAGGATCCGATCGCGGAACCCGACGCCGAACCCAACGCGGTAGCCAAGACCGCTCCCGACGAAAGCGCCTCCGGAGATGCAGCATCGCTGGCCGCATCTGTCCTCGCCGAGGAGGCGGCCCGCCACGCCGAACAGGAATCCAGTCAGGTTCTCTTCCCCGACGACCTGCTACCCGGGGTCCGCAGCGAAGGCATTTCGCTCAAGAAGGGACTGGCCATGGGCGGCGGCGCGGCGACCTTCGTCGTGTTGGCCATCCTGAATTCGCTGGATGAACTCCAGATGGCCGCCATCTCCGTTCTGGCGCCCGACATCCGGGACACCTTCGGGGTCAGCGACGGCACCATCACCTTCATTGCCAGCTCATCTGGTGCCTTCGTGGTCTTGGGCGCCATCCCCATGGGCTGGGCTGCCGACCGGTTTAGACGCATTCCCATCATCGGCTGGTCCAGCATCATCTTCGGTGGCATGGTCGCGATGTCCGGCTGGGCGGTGAACGCCTTCGCCTTCTTTTGGGCTCGGTTCGGTGTGGGCATCGCCAAGGCAAACACCATCCCGGTGCACTCCTCAGTCATCGCCGATACGTACCCCATTGGCATCCGCGGCCGCATTGGCGCAATCGACAAGGGAACTGGCCGGCTCCTAGCGGTCACCAGTCCCATCCTCGTCGGCGCCATCGCCGCCGTGGCCAATGGCCCCGGCGAAATCGACGGATGGCGGTGGACCTACTACCTCCTGGGCATCCCAGTCGCCGTGGCAGCAATCGCCGCCTTCTTCCTGAAAGAACCGCAGCGCGGCCGCTGGGAGAAAGAAGACGTACTCGAGGAGTCGTTCACCGAGGACGACCCCCTGCCCGTCTCCATGGACGCCGCCTTCTCCCGCCTGATGCAGATCAAGACCATCAAGACGGTAGTCGTGGGCTTCAGCGCCCTGGGCTTCGGCCTGTTCACCGCCCCGGTGCTGGAGAACCTGTGGTTGGAAGACCAGTTCGGCCTCGAATCGTTCGAGCGAGGCGCCTGGGGAACCACGGCCGGCCTAGCCACCGTCGGTGCACTGCTCTACGTGGGCCCCAAGTTCGACCGGATGTGGCGCGAGAACCCGACCCGCACCCTCAACCTGGTGGGTGCACTGATCGGCTTCTCGGCCATCTTCAAGCCAATCCAGTGGGCTATGCCCACCGTTCCGCTGTTCATCGGCTTCTCGATCCCGACGCTGGTCATGCTCAGCACGGCGTTCGCCATGGTCGGTCCGCTCATGCAGGCCATCGTCCCCTACCGCCTGCGGGGTACTGGCACGGCACTCATCACCCTCTACATCTTCTTCGTCGGCGGCACCGGCGGCGGCCTGATCTCGTTCATGTTCGCCGACGCCTGGGGCCCGCGTATCACCACGTTGGTGCTAACCGTGCCGAGCGCCATCATCGGCGGCTGGATCATGTACCGAGGAAGCCGTCACATCCGCGGCGACCTTTCATTGAACGTCCAAGAACTACTTGATGAACAGGACGAACAGCAACGGGCCAGTGGTGAGAACGAGATTCCCGCCCTCCAGGTCAACAACGTGGACTTCTCCTACGGATCGGTTCAGGTGCTGTTCGACGTGGCCTTCGAAGTCAGGAAGGGCGAAACCCTGGCCCTGCTAGGCACCAACGGCGCCGGCAAGTCGACCATCCTCCGAATCATCAGCGGTCTGGGAGTCCCCCAGCGGGGGGTGGTCCGACTACACGGCCGGACGATCACCTACTCGTCACCCCAGTTGCGGTCCCGTCTCGGCATCCAGCAGCTGCCCGGCGGGAAGGGCATATTCGCCGATATGACGGTACGTCAGAACCTCGTCATGGGCAGCTACGTACACCGGTCCGACAAGGTCGACGTGGAACGGCGAATCGCCGATGTGTTTGACCTGTTCCCAGATCTAGCCAACCGCCAGGGCCAACGAGCAGGTTCCATGTCAGGCGGACAACAGCAGATGCTGGCCCTGGCCCGAGTGCTCCTCCACGAACCCGAGGTGCTGCTCATCGATGAGCTGTCCCTGGGTCTGGCACCGGCCGTGGTCCAAGACCTTCTCGTGCTGATCGGACGGCTCCAAGAGCGGGGCCAGACCATCGTGGTCGTGGAACAGTCACTGAACGTGGCCTTGGCCATCGCCGACCGGGCCATCTTCCTTGAGAAGGGCCAGATCCGGTTCGAGGGAGCGGCTTCCGAGTTGGCCGAGCGAGATGACCTGGCCCGGGCCGTCTTCCTCGGCGAAGACGGCGGCTGACATGGAGATGCTGGCCTCCCAGGTAGTCGGTTCGCCAGTTGTCCTGGCCATATGGACCACCCGTCAGCTCTGGTTCGACGGCCTCGTCAACGGCATGGTGTTCGGACTGCTGGCCCTCGGCGTGGTGCTCGTCTACCGCTCCACCCGGGTCATCAACCTGGCCGTCGGCAACATGGGGCTTCCTGCCTCGGGGCTCATGGCCGTCATGGTCCTCAACTACGGCTTCCCGTACTGGGCCGCGTTGGCCTTGGCGCTACTAGTCGGCATCGCCGTAGGCGCCATCGTGGAGAGGGCCATCATCCGTCGCCTATTTGATGCTCCCCGGGTGATCATCCTGGTGGCCACCATCGGTATCGCCCAGCTCATGCAGGCCATCCTGGCCGCCTTCCCCGAGGTCGAGCGGGTGCGAGGCGCTCGCTACCCCGTACCCCTCGGGTTCCAGTGGAACGACGTCTTCGGGCTCCGGATCACCGGTCCCAAGCTCACCATTCTCATACTGGTACCGCTGCTGGCCTTCGGCCTTTCGTGGTTCCTGAACCACACGGTCTTCGGTCAGACGGTCCAGGCCTCAGCGTCCAACGCCGATTTGGCCCGCATGTCAGGTATCGACCCCAAGACGGTGCAGCTCTTCGTCTGGACGGTGGCCGGACTGCTGTCCAGCGTGTCGCTGCTGCTGCTCTCGGGAAACCGGGGCTCGATCACCGGTATGGCCAACCTCGGTCCGAACACAATGTCCCGAGCCCTGGTCGCCGCGGTCATCGCCGGCATGGTCTCCTTCCCTCGGGCAATCGTTGCCGGCCTGGTCATCGGCGTAGCCCAGGCCCACGTCCAGTTCCTGTTCCTCGAACAGGGCGGCCTAATCGACTTCATCCTGTTCATCGTGGTCGCTGTGGCCGTGGCCTTCCAGAGCCGTGGGGCCTCCGAAAGCGAAGGATCGTTCTCGTTCTCAGCTCGTCGACGTCCCATCCCTGAACGCCTCCGTCAGATCTGGTGGGTGCGCCGAATGTCGACCATTGCCATGGGCCTACTGCTTGCTATCGCCGTCGTACTGCCAATGTTGGTGTCCCGCCCATCCCGTCACCTGCTCTACGCCAGCATCTTGGCCTTTGCAGTCTGCGCCGTCTCAATGACCATCGTGACCGGATGGGCGGGCCAGCTCTCACTGGGCCAGATGACGTTCGCTGGGGTCGGCGCTCTCATCGCCGCGGGGTTCAACCGAGGCCTCGAGGTGGGCATCGGAATCGGCGACTGGCACTTCTTCTCAGTCAACGTCCCCCGGGTCCCCTATGTGGTCTCCATGCTTTTGGCATCACTGGTAGCCGCTGGGATAGCTGCCCTTATCGGCCTCGGCGCACTCCGGGTCAAGGGCCTGCTGCTGGCGGTAACAACCTTCGCCTTCGCTCTAGCTGCCCAGCAGTACATCTTCCGACGCCCTGCCTTCAACGGCGGCTTCAGCCAGAGCATCCCCTTTCGCCGGGGCAGCGTCGGTCCGTTTGACCTGAGTAGCCAGAGGTCCTACTACTACCTGTGCCTCGCCATGCTCATCATTGTGATGGTCATCGTCCGAAGCCTGCGGGCGAGCGGTATCGGCCGGTCAATCATCGGGGTTCGGGAAAACGAGTACACCGCTGCGGCCTACACGGTGAGCCCGTCCCGTACGAAGCTCATGGCCTTCGCCCTTGCCGGCGGCATCGCCGGGCTGGGCGGCGCTCTCCTAGGTGGCCTGGTACAGAACATTCCCTACACCGAACGGCTATTCCAGATCGGCGACTCGTTGCGACTGGTATCCATGGTCGTCATCGGTGGCCTGGGAACGCTGATGGGTCCGGTCATCGGCGCCATGTGGGTGGTCGGTCTGCCCGCCTTCTGGCCTGACAATGACCTCGTCCCGTTGTTCACATCCAGCATCGGCCTGCTCGTCCTGCTGCTCTACTTCCCGGGCGGGCTCATCCAGATCGCCTACGCGGCCCGTGATGCCGTGCTCCGACTAGCCGAAGCGCGCCTTGGGGAGGCACCGATAGAACGAATGACCACGCCCCCAGCCGCGGCCTTCACGAACCGGACCGAACCCCCGTCCCTGACCGGCCCGGCTCTGGAGGTGACCGACGTGTCGGTCACCTTCGGTGGCCTCCGGGCGGTGGACGAGGCTTCCATCGTCGCGCAGCCTGGTGAGGTGGTGGGTCTCATCGGCACCAATGGGGCCGGCAAATCGACTCTCATGAACGCCATCGGCGGCTTTGCGCCGTCGGAGGGCACCGTCCGGATCATGGGCAAGGATGCCTCGACCATGAGCCCGGCCAACCGGGCACGGTTGGGCCTCGGAAGGACGTTCCAGGCGGCACGCCTGTTCCCGGACCTGACCGTACGCGAGACCGTGCAGGTGGCCCTCGAGGCCAGGGGACGCACTGGCCTGCTGTCGACTGCCTTTTTTCTCCCATCGGCTACCCAGTCCGAACGTTCGAAGCGGTCCGACGCCGAAGACCTAATTAGCTTTCTGGGGCTCGGACGCTACGCGGACGCCTTCGTGGCCGACCTGTCAACCGGTACCCGACGCATCGTCGAACTAACGGGTCTGTTGGCCCTCGATGCTCGCATCCTCTGTCTGGACGAACCGACCGCCGGCATCGCCCAGCGCGAGACCGAGGCCTTCGGGCCGCTCCTGAAGCAAATCCAACAGGAACTGGGCGCCACCATGGTCGTGATCGAACACGACATGCCGATGATCATGGCCCTCTCGGACCGGGTCTACTGCCTGGAGGCCGGACAGGTCATCGCCGAGGGCCTCCCCAACGAAGTTCGCAACGACCCCAAGGTGGTGGCCAGCTACCTAGGAACCGACGAGCGGGCTATCGACCGTTCCGACTCCTGAGCCGGCAACGAAGGCCTACTCGTCGCCGTCGCTGCCCGAACGATTCCCCAACAGGTCTTCCCGGATCTTGATGGTCCCCACGGCAGGGGCTGGTCGCTCTGCCACCTGGT
>JASLKB010000078.1 GCA_030747775.1 Acidimicrobiales bacterium
TGAGGATGTCGCCGAACAGATTGTCGGTGACAATGACGTCGTACTGCTGGGGGGACTGCACGAAGTAGATGCAAGCCGCATCGACATGGTTATAGGCCGTCTCGACGTCGGGGTACTCCTCGGCCACCTCATTGAAGGTGCGCTCCCAGAGGTCACCGGAGAACGTCAGCACGTTGGTCTTGTGGACCAGCGTGAGGTGCCGGCGTCGGGTCATGGCCAGGTTGAAAGCGAAACGTATGACCCGCTCGACGCCGTGACGGGTGTTGACCGAGCCCTGGGTGGCGATCTCGTACGGCGTTCCCTTCCGGAGGAAGCCGCCCTCGCCGGCGTAGGTTCCCTCGGTGTTCTCGCGCACCACCCTGAAATCGATGCCGGCGGCCTGCAGCACGAAAGGTCGAAGGTTGACGTACAGGTCCAGTTCGAAGCGCATCTTCAACAGAAGTCCTCGCTCGATCAGTCCAGGCGGAACCTCGGGGGTCCCCACGGCGCCAAGATAGAGGGCGTCGAGACCACGCCACTCTTCAAGAATCTCATCAGGCAGCACCGTGCCGTCACGCCCGTATCGTGCGCCACCGAGGTCATACTCGACGACGTCGACGACCACGCCAGCCGCCTTGATGACCTTCAGGCCCTCAGCGATGACCTCAGGGCCGATGCCGTCGCCGCCGATGATGCCGATGCGGTGCGTCATGGGGGTTCTCCTTCGGAAATCTCGAGGCTCGGGGTGGATGGGCAGACAGGAAACGAAAAAACCGCCCACCGAGGTGGACGGTTGAGGCGCACACCGGGATCGTGTGCGCTAGCGAATAATGATTACTCGGTGTCGGCCGTTCACAGCGAATAAGTGTACCGCCCCCGCGTTGAGGCAGGTCAAACGTGTATCACCCATTCCCTGAACCCATGGCTACCCTCGTGGTATGGCTGAAGCACACCAGCTCTCTAAAGAGGCACACGAACGGCTCGCCGCCGAGTTCGAGGATCTCACCACCCGCGGGAGGATCGACATCGCCCGCAAGATCGAGACGGCCCGGGAACTGGGTGACCTCTCCGAAAATGGCGACTACCACGCCGCCAAAGAGGAGCAGGGGAAAATGGAGGGTCGGATCCTCCACCTCGAGAGCATCCTCAACAACGCTGAGATCGTCGAGTTGTCAGTCGGCAGCGCGGATGTGGTCGCGCCGGGAACCATCGTGGCCGTCGTCTACGAGGGCGAGAACGAACCCGAACGGATGCTGGTGGGCTCCATCGAGGAGCAACGGGATGATGTGTTGGTCGTCTCGCCCGGGTCGCCACTCGGCGAAGCCCTGCTGGGTTCAGCAGTGGGCGACAGTGTGTCGTTCGAGGCTCCGGGTGGCACATTGGCAGTCGAGGTAGTGGCTATCGAACGATGACCGGTGACGCGTCGACGGACCCCGTTCGCGACGCTCCCCCCTGGCGCGACGTCGATCTCCCGGGGATTGGCCTCATCGAGGTCCGTGACTCGGGTCCCGTCACCGAGGGGCATGACCAGCCCGCCATCCTGTTACTGCACGGCTGGACGGCCAGTGCCGACCTCAACTGGTGCCGGACCTACGGACCTCTGACTAGTTGGTTTGGCGGGCGGACACGCCTAGTGGCGTGGGATCACCGTGGTCATGGTGCGCGAGGTCTGCGTACTGGCACCACCACTGATTTGGACGACTTGGCCGATGACGCGGCCGCCATCGCCCGAGCGCTGGGAATCGAACAGGCCGTGGCAGTGGGCTACTCCATGGGCGGGGCAGTCGCCCAGGCTCTCTGGCGGCGCCACAACGATCTGGTGGTCGGTTTGGTATTAGGCGCCACTGCAGCCCGCTTTGCCGTTGACGACCGACAGCGGCGGAACTTCGACATGATCGGCCGGGGAGTTGGACCGTCCCGCCTTCTGGAGGCCATGGGCTGTGGCAGGCCAGCCTGGCGATACGCCCGATGGCTCGGCGACCGTCGGGCCCATGGTTCGGCAAGTACCGGTGACACGGCATTCGACGAGTGGGCGTGGAGGGAGACGCGGGCCGGGGTGCTCTCTCAGGTGCTGGCCGCCGGCCGCGACCTGGGCCGGTTCGACTCCACCGGCTGGCTGGACGGGGTCGACGTGCCCCACGCCGTGCTGGTCTGCGAGAAGGACGAGACCGTGCCGACCGTGCGCCAGCGAGAGCTCGTGGCCGCCCTCCCATATCCAACCATCCACGAGATAGCGGCCGATCACGCAGCATGCGTGACTCGGCCCGAACTCTTCATCCCGGCGCTGACTAAGGCGTTGGAGTCAGTACTGCCATCTCAATTACATAAGACCCGGTGAGAGCTGCCCAGGATCAAAAAACGAGGTCAGAGGCAGTGCAACTCACGAGAAGCGGCGTCGACAGCCATCGCCCGCCCACATGATGAGCACCCGACCAGAGTCGGTGGTGTTGCCCACCGCACCCAGGACGCCATCGCCTAGCACCGGCTCGGTGTCGAACCAGCCCGCCGGATCACGGTCCGACGGCTGCTCGAGTGACAGAGCATCACCGTGGGCGGCCCGGAGGTCGGCCACCGTGGAGCCGATCCCGATCCGCTCAAGGGTCCACCACGATGTGCGAATGGAGTCAGGGCCGTCGAGGAACCACTGGACTAGTTGACCCGGGTCGTCCACCGAATCCCGAGCCAGGACGATCTCCAGGCCTCCCCACCTCAGACGTTGGACCTCGGCGGCCTTACAGGCACCGTCCGGCCCCCACCCGCTGTCCCCGATCGGCTCGCCAAGCGCCCCCGACACGTACTCAAGCACCGCCGCCGCGTCATCCCCGAAGCCCACCAGCACCTCGTCATCAGTGGTGGCGTCCACCGTCAAGCCCACTCCAGAAAGGGTCACCGTCCCCAGCTGGGGGACCACCGTGGTCGTCAAACCCGCGGGTGTCGGCGCCACAGTGCTTGTATCTGCGTCGGTACCGGCTCCCTCAACGTCCGCCACCGTGGCAGAAGGGGCAGCCTCCGAAGGCTCCGTGGTGGACGTCATCGTCGAACCTCCGGTGGTGGAGGGGAATTCTGTAGTGACCGGCACAGAGGTGGATGGTGTCGCAGGAAGAACCGAGGTGGGCGGCACTGTGGCGGGAGGTGCCGTAGTGGAAGGTAATGAACTAGGGGCTGTCGTCGAAACGGGAACCGTCTCCAACGGTGGAGCGATGGGCTGTTCGTCAGACCGGAGCACGACGAGCGCCCCAAGCACTCCGAGGGCCACCACAACGACCGCCGCTGCCAGCCGGAGGGCGCCTCCCCGCCGACTGGTCCCCGCCTCACCGTCCTCCTCGAACACTGTGCGAGGTCCCACGGCCACCACCGACGGGGCTGGAGGCACCCGGTCCGGCCGAGAGTCACCGCCGAGATCGGCCCGCGTCACGATTGGCTTCGGTCCGGTGGGGGCGTCACCATGATGGTGCCAGAAGATCCCCCCTAGCGCCGGCGCTAACTCCCGAGTCACGCCCCGGGGACCGTTGGCGGCCAGGGCGGCGACAGCACGCATCTCGTCGAGGACGATCGGTTCCGGTACCCGGGCGCGGCGGGCCGCCTCCACCAGCACCGGGTCGATGACACCAGCCCCCTCGGCCCGGACGATCAACAACCGGTCGGGCACAGCATCAACAACCTGCACGCACCGGGCGTGGGTAACGACTAGCAACCGGACTAAGCCCCTACCGTCAGTGAGGTCCGGCGCCTCGACCGAGGCCCGACCATCGGCTAGAGCCAGGACGTCGATGCGGCCGTCCACCGACACGGCGGCATGGACGGCCATGGCACCGAAGTGAATTGAGAGAACGGTCGGCATCGGCGAAGGCTTAGTGGCCAGAATCTGTTTTGAGGTACAGGTAAGGAGCCGGATCCATGGAAATCCAACTCGACCCGACCCTACGACGCCCACGGTAGGCACCGCGTCCACCCAATCGGCTAATCATCCATGGCGCGGATGCACCGCGGGCATGGCATCCTCAATAGTGATGGACCTACGTCAACTTGGCCACCTACTGGCCGTCGTCGAACACCGGAGCTTCTCAGCAGCCGCCCGCGCCCTGCACACCGTTCAGTCCAACGTCTCCACCCACGTGGCCAAGCTGGAGAAGGAGCTAGGCACCGTCCTGATCGACCGGCACTCCATGGAACCCACAGCCGAGGGGGTAGCCGTGGTCGAGCGAGCCCGACGGATCCGGACCGAACTGCAGGCGATCGAGGACGATATCGTCTCGATGCGCCACGAGGTGGCCGGTGAGGTCCGAATTGGCTGCATCGGTACCACCGGACGTTGGATGGCCAACCCCCTCTTGGAAGAACTGTCCGTTCGCCACCCAGCACTGCGACCGGTGTTGGTCGACGCCCCCACCACATCGCTGGCCCCCCGAGTACTCGACGGCGACCTAGACATGGCGGTGGTTAACACCCCGGTGGTCGATACCGGCCTAGAGACCGAGCCGCTGTTCGACGAGGAGCGCATCGTGGTGGCGCCCAGCGGGCACCCACTGGCAGGCCTCGGAAGTATCGATGTGACGACGTTGGCCTCACACCCGATCATGCTCACACCGGTGGGCACCACCTTCCGGGACGCCATCGACCAGGAGCTCGAGACGGCCGGCGTGCGCCTACAGGCGGCAGCCGAGGTGGACGGGCTCCGCTTACTGGCCTCGCTCGCCTATCAGGGCTATGCCCCGGCTCTTCTGCCAGCCAGCGCCGTATCGGGCTACCCAGCTGGTGACTGGTCGCTGGTGCACGTCGATGGCCTAGCTCGCCGGTCAGTTGGCCTCGTCCGAAACCGACGCACCACGCCCTCCATGCCCGTGATGGCCACCAAGGACGTCTTGTGTGACGTGATCCGCGAGATCGCCCCCCGCCAGCCCGGAATCCATGTCACGCTGGAGCCATGAAAGACCTCACCGATCAGGAGGCCAGCGACCGGTCAATAGATGACCAGCCGAGTGGCACTAAGCACCTGGTCGGTGAGGGCGGCCTGGCGCTTCAGAGCCGCACCGGAGGCTCGGTTGCCTTCGGTGTCCGGTACATGGACGGCCGACGGGTGCTGGCCGTGGAGATCGCTGGCAAGGACCGTGGAGCCCTTCGCCCGGCCGACGGCGAAAACCTGGCCATCGCTGCCCGCACGGCTCGCGATAAGCGCATCCCGCTTGTCTGCTTCGTGACCTCCAGCGGCGCTGCTATCCAGGAGGGCATAGGCGCGGTCCACGGCTGGGGCACTGCAGCACGTGAGTTCGTGGCCAATTCGGGCATCATCCCCACCATCTTCTGCGTCACTGGCCCTACGGTCTCCGGCCCCGCCCTGCTCCTGGGACTGGCCGACCTCGTGGTGATGGTCGACGACACCTACGCCTTCGTGAGCGGCCCGACAATGGTGCGCCAGTTCACAGGCGAGGACCTCTCCAACGAGGGCCTCGGGGGCACTTCAATGCACGCCGGGACGTCGGGCGTGGCCCACTTCACGGTGTCGGACCGCGACGAGGCCGATGACCTGATAACTGAGCTACTGGGTTACCTGCCTGACCACACCGACATGGCCCCCGCTGGCTGGCCATGCACCGACCCGGTGGACCGCCTTACTCCGGAGGCAGGGGACCTGGTCCCCGATACGCCCACCGGAAGCTACGACGTCCGTGACGTGTTGGCCTCCGTGGTCGACGACGGCCACCTACTCGAACCACGTTCCAGCTGGGCTACCAACCTGGTCACCGCGTTCGCCACGATCGGTGGCCGCCCCGTCGGCCTGGTGGCCAACCAACCCCAATCGGTGGCCGGCACTCTGGACATCTCGGCCTCCCAGAAGGGGGGTCGATTTGTGGCCTTCTGTGATGCCTTCAATCTGCCATTGGTGACCTTCGTGGACACATCGGGTTTCTACCCCGGCAAAGACCTCGAGTGGCGCGGAATGATCCGCTACGGCGCCCAGATGGCCTTCGCTTACGCCCGGGCCACCGTACCCCGGGTCTGCGTGACGCTGCGCAAGTCCTATGGCGGTGCCTACATCGTCATGGACTCCCGGTACATGGGTAACGACCTGATGCTGGCTTGGCCCTCGGCTGAAATCGCCGTGATGGGCGCCAAGGGTGCCGTGGAAATCCTGCACCGCAAGGCGAATGAGGAGGAGCGGGCCAGGTTGGTGAATGCATACGAGGACCGTCTCCTGAATCCATACATCGCTGCTGAACGGGGCTCGGTAGATCGCATCATCGAGCCAGCCGCCACCCGATCCGAGTTGGTGGCCGCACTAGACGTGCTGTCGGGCAAGCGGGAGCGGCTACCTCGACGCCGCCACGACAACACGCCCCTCTGACCGAAGCGTCGGAACACAGGGCCAAGAATGATGGCCAGAAGCCACACTTTCTGAAACTCTAAGAGTTCTTCGGCCCAATCGAAGCGGCTCAGAACCAACCCTTCCCGGTACTGTGGAAACAGTGCGAGGATTTGACCCTGACATGGGAACACTGATTCGGACAGGAGACGCTGACCAGGAAGGACGAGACCGTGGCTGAGAGCATCACCATCACCGACAACAGCACCGGCGAATCGATCGAGATCCCCCTCGTCGACGGAACCGTATCGGCCAAGGCCTGGAGTGGTCTGCTTCCTGGCGTCTGGTTCGACGACCCTTCCTTCAGTGCCACCTCGGGCGCCGACAGCGCCATCACCTACCTCGACGGTGACGCCGGTCTCCTGCGCTACCGCGGCTACCCCATCGAGCAATTGGCTGAGGCCACCTCGTTTCTAGAGGTGGCCCACCTGCTGGTCCGCGGCGAGCTGCCCGACGGCCCCCAGCTCAAGACGTGGAAGTCAGAAATCGCCGAAGCCGCCCCCATCCACGAAAACTTTCACAAGCGCATACTCGAGGGATTTCGCGACGATGCACATGCCATGGGCGTGATGGTGTCCAGCATCGCAGCGATGTCCACGTTCTGGCCGGACTCCAAGAACATCGAAGACCCTGACCAGCGCAGCGTCGAGATCGTCCGTCTGATCGCCAAGATGCCCACCGTGGCAGCCAGCGCCTACCGCCGCAGCGAAGGCCTGCCCTACGTCCTGCCTGACCCGGACCTCGACTACACGTCGAACTTCCTAGCCATGATGTTCAAGACCGGTGACGCCCCCTACGCGGTCGACCCCATCCTGCGCGACGCGATGGACATGCTGTTCGTACTACATGCCGACCACGAGCAGAACTGCTCTACGACGACTGCCCGGGTGGTGGGTAGCGCCCACGCCGATCCCTACGTCACCGTGTCGGCGGCCGCTTCAGCGCTCTACGGGCCGCGCCACGGCGGCGCCAACGAGGCCGTGCTAAGGATGCTTGAGAATATTGGTGAGTACAAGAGCGTCCCCGCCTTCATCGACGGCGTGAAGTCCGGTGACCAGAAGCTCATGGGTTTTGGGCACCGGGTCTACAAGAACTACGACCCCCGGGCCCGGATCGTGAAGGACACGGCCCACCGGGTCTTCGAAGTGGTCGGCACCAATCCCCTGCTGGACATAGCCCTGAAGTTGGAGGAGGTCGCTCTAGCCGATCCCTACTTCATCGACCGGAAGCTCTACCCGAACGTGGACTTCTACTCGGGTCTGATCTACCAGTCGATGGGCTTTCCAGTAGAGATGTTCACCGTGCTCTTCGCCATCGGGCGCACCCCGGGCTGGCTGGCACACTGGGACGAAATGCTCACCCAGAACTCACGGATAGCCCGGCCGCGTCAGCGCTACACCGGTCCCGCAGACCGGAAGGTTCCGGCCATCGACGAGCGCTGAGCCCGTCGTACCGAGTTTGCCACCCGGAGCCGCTCAGGCGGGACGTACCCCCAGCAGGATCTTCCCCACGCTCGTGTTGGTCTCCATGTGGGTGTGTGCCTCAGCCACCTCGTCAAGGGCAAACCGCCGATCCACCACTACGGTCAACCGACCGTCCTCGAAGGCAGGCACCACACGCTCCTCGAAGGCCCGGCTGACGGCGACCTTCTCAGTAAGGGAACGAGCCCGGAGGGTGGTACCAACCACCGACGCCCGCTTGAACAACAACTTGGCTAGGCCAAAGGTGGCCTGACCCCCACCCATCACCCCGACCTGGACAATGGTGCCACCGGTCGCCAGGCAGTCGAGGTTGCGGTCTAGATAGTCGCCACCCACCACGTCGAGCACCACGTCCACGCCGCGACCACCGGTTCGGTCGGCCACTTCGGCCACCCAGTCAGCAGACCGGTAGTCGACTGCTGCGGTTGCCCCAAGGGCGAGACACCGGTCGAGCTTCCCCGACGAGGCGGTGACCAAAACCTCGACGTCGAGCATGCGGCATAGCTGGATGGCCGCTGTTCCCACCCCGGATGCTCCGGCGTGCACCAAGGCAATTCCCCCTTCAGCCAGACCTCCCTGGAGCACTAGGGCGTCCCAGGACGTAATGAATACCTCGGCCAGTCCGCCGGCCTCGTCCAGCGACACTCCGTCGGGCACCCGAACCGCCTGGTCCTCATGGACCACGGCTCGCTCGGCGTATCCCCCACCGGCCGTAATGGTCATCACGGGGTCGCCCACCGCCCACCGGGTGACGCCTTCGCCGAGAGCAGCCACATGGCCGGCGAACTCCAGGCCAGGAATCTCGTGTTCCATCGGGGGACCGGGGTACAAGCCCATGCGCTGCAGTAGGTCGGCCCGATTGCAGGACGTACCGACCACGTCGACCAGTACCTCACCCGGAGCCGGCCTGGGATCGGGAACCTCCCGGACGGCAAGGACCTCAGGTCCACCGTATTCGTCGATGACGACGGCCCGCATCAGCGGCTCTTCTTCAGGTCGACGTAGGCAGCGTCCTTGTCCACCCGAGGCTCACCCGGCAGGCCCAGGACCCGTTCGCCCACGATGTTGCGCTGCACCTCGTCAGTACCTCCCCTGATGGACATCGACGGTGCTGTCAGGAACTCCAGATGACCTTCGGTGCCGGTAAGCATCCCAGCCGCCCCAGCCAGGTCCTTGCCTAGGTAAGCCCGAGCCTTGAAGGCAGCAACACTGCGTAGTTTGGCCCCCGAACCCTCCGGTCCCGGTGTCTCACCATCACCTAGGGCGAAGGCCGCTCGGGCCACCGTCATCTGGTTGACCCGATGCAGGATGAAGGCCCGGACGGCCCGTTGTCGGACCACAGGATCGTTCAGGTGACCAGAGGATCGCCACCCCTCCAGCCAAGACGGCAGGCCCTGCGCCTCGGTGTCACCACCGCCGAAGGACCGGCCCCCGATTGTCGCCCGCTCATGTGCCAGCGTCTCGACCGTCAGACCCCAACCGGCCCCAAGGTCACCGATGCGGTCGGCATCAGGGACCCGCACGTCGGACACGAACACTTCGGTGAAGTGCCTGTCTCCGTTGATCTGTTCCAGGCCACGCACCTCGACGCCGATCGCCGTCATGTCCACGGCGAACATGGTCAGGCCCCGATGCTTTGCCACCGAGGGGTCGGTCCGGGCCAAGCACATCCCCCATCGGGCATAGGCACCCCTCGACGTCCAGACCTTGGAACCGTTCAGGACCCACTCGCCGCCGTCGCGCTCGGCGCGCATCCCAGCATTGGCCAGGTCTGAGCCGGCATCGGGTTCGGAGAACATCTGGCACCAGATCTGGGACCCGTCGGCGATGGGCCGCAGCCAACGATCCTGCTGGTCGGGCCTCCCGTGATCCAAGAGCACCGGACCCACCAGGTTCAGACCCACCCCGTATGGGTAGAGGTCAGCCACGTCGTAGTCGCCCATGACAGTGTCAATCAGGACGGCCTCAGAGGCATCCGCGTCGCGCCCTCCGTGGCGGGCCGGCCAGGTCGGGACCATCCAGCCCCCGTCCACCAGCGCCTCGAGGAATCGCCGACCGGCAGCAAGGTCATCGCTGCCGGCACCCAGCACCGTGCCCGACGCTCCAGAGTCTCGACGATCCAGCAAAGCACCGAGCGCCGTGTGAATCTCCTCAGAGGTCAACGCCTCCGGGCTCAGAACCTCAGAACCTCGAGCGTCTTCGACCATCGGCGCATTCTGCCCGCCCGGCTCACATGGCATGCAGTCCGCCCGACCATGATGGTGGCATGCATGAACTCCTTGACGCCGCCACCGCAGTCCTCCCCGACGTCGTCACCCTGCGACGGGACCTCCACCGCCACCCAGAGTTGGGGCTGGACAACCCAGTCACTCAGGCCCGGGTGATGGAGGCCCTCTCCGGCCTGCCGCTCGACATCCGAGCCGGAACCGGCACCACCTCGGTGGTCGCCGACTTGACCGGCGACAGGGACGGCCCCACTGTGCTGCTGCGGGCCGACACCGACGCTCTGCCCATGACCGAGGACACCGGCCTGGAGTTCCAGTCCACGGTAGAGGGGCGGGCCCACGCCTGCGGGCATGACGCCCACACGGCGATGCTGGTCGGCGCGGCCAGGGTCCTTTCAGATCGACGCGACGAGATCCCAGGCCGGGTCCGGTTCATGTTCCAACCGGGTGAGGAGGGGTTCGCCGGTGCACGCGTGATGATTGACGAGGGCGTGCTGGACGGCGTCGATCGGGCGTTTGCCCTCCACATCAGCCCCAACCAGCGGATCGGCGTGGCGTCCTGTCGCCCCGGCGCGATGCTGGCCGGCGACACGTCGATCACCTGCACCATCACCGGTCGAGGTGGTCACGCTTCAGCTCCCCACCGAGCCACCGACCCCATTCCGGCCACCGCGTCGATCATCACCGCCCTCCAGACATCCGTGACCCGTGAGATCGACGCCTTCGACCCAGCCGTGTTGACCATTGCCCACCTGGTGGCCGGCACGACCACCAACGTGATTCCCGAAACGGCGTTCTTCGAGGGAACGATCCGCTGCATCTCCGAACACACCCGGGAGCGCATCCGCGAGGTCGTCACCCGAACCATCCACGGGGTGGCTGAGGCTCACGGCTGCACGGCCAACCTCGAAATGGTGGATGGCTACCCAGTCACCATGAACGACCCCACCGAGGCGGCCCGCTTCGCCGAGGTCTGCACGAACGCGCTTGGCGACGACAGTTACCGGCTTCTACCGGCTCCGTCCATGGGTGGAGAGGACTTCGCCTATGTACTCCGAGAGGTCCCCGGTGTTATGGCGTTCCTCGGCGTTTGTCCAGCCGATGAGCCCAACCCCCGTACGGCGCCATCCCTG
>JASLKB010000079.1:0-6923 GCA_030747775.1 Acidimicrobiales bacterium
TCGTCGGTGGTGATCTTGTCGGGGCACAGTTCTGCCCGTACCTCGTCGTCGAGGATCTCGGCCGCCGTTCCGGGCAACGAGCGGAGACCCGCCTCGTGGGCACGTCGAAGGTATTCGACCAATGGTTCGCCTAGGCGTCGGGCACCTTCGGTGACCTCGAGTGCGGTAAAGCCGTGTACATGGATGTCGGGCACGGCGGCCCGGACGGCTCTGGTTACGTCGATGTAGTACTCGCCGTCAAAGTCAGGATGGATGCCGCCCTGGAGGCAGACCTCCGTGGCCCCCATGCGAGCCGCCTCGGCTGCCCGGTCGGCGATCTCGTCCATTTCCAGCAGGTAGGGAGTTCCCCGGAGGTTCAATGACAATGGCCCCTTGGAGAACCCACAGAACCGGCACTTGTAGGTGCAGACGTTGGTGTAGTTGATGTTGCGATTGGCTACCCAGGTCACGTCATCGCCGACTCGGCGTCGGCGTAGCTCATCGGCCACCTCGGCCACAGCAGCCACCTCGCGACCACGCGAACTAAACAATGTCAGGAGTTCGTCGTACCCAGCCCTTTGTCCGTCCAGGACGCCGTCCAGCACTTCACGAAGTCGTCCGTGAGCGAGCGGTCGTCCGGGGACGAGGTCGACGGGGCGGACAGGAGCCCCGGAGTACCAGGCGGTGGACTCCGAACCGATCTGTCGGACTTCGGCGCCGTCCTCGGCAGAGATAGTTTCGATGATCTCGGGAAACACCGCGCCAGGGTCGTCGCGCCCTAGTCCCTCGGAGTCACTTCGGTCCATGACCGCAAACTGAAGCCCGGAGTCGAACCAGCGGCGTGGTCCCCTGACGTATTCGGGGTAGGCGGTCAGGCGCGGGGCGAGAGTGAACCCGCGATCTTCAGTCACCACTGTCAGACGTTCCAGGTCGGGCCATGGGCGCTCCGGATTGACGTGGTCGGCGGTGATCGGCGAGACACCGCCCCAATCGTCAATTCCGGCATCCAGCAGAATCCCGAAGTCGTCGGACAGGTTGGGGGGCGCCTGGAGGTGGATATCCGGGGGGAGGATCACTCGGGCTAGGGCGATGGCGTCCAGGTACTCGTTAGGAGGACAGGGTGGGACCTTGTGCATAGCGGTGCCCGCCTTGGGCAGGAAGTTTTGGACGATTACCTCCTGGACGTGGCCGTGTCGTAGGTGGGAGGCGACGATGGCCTCTAGAGCTTCAATCCTGTCCTGGCGTGTCTCGCCGATTCCGACGAGGATGCCGGTGGTGAAGGGGATGGAAAGTTGACCGGCGGCCTCCAGAGTCGCCAATCGGCGGTCTGGGGCCTTATCGGGTGCGCCCCGGTGGCAGTCCAGGTCCGGCACCAGGGACTCCAGCATCATCCCCTGTGATGGCGATACCGTCCGGAGCAGTGAGAGTTCTTCTGTAGACAGGGCACCAGCATTGGCGTGCGGTAGCAACCCCGTCTCGTCCAAGACGAGACGGGCCATCTCGGCCAGGTAGTCGACCGTGGATCCGTAGCCATGCTGCTTTAGCCAGTCGGCAGCCGCGGGGTAGCGGATCTCCGGTCTCTCCCCCAGGGTGAATAGGGCCTCATGGCAGCCGACCTGGGCGCCCCGCCGAGCGATGGCCAGGACCTCATTCGGTGTCAGGTAAGGGGCCTCAAGCCGCGCTGGGGGTTGAGCGAAGGTGCAGTATCCGCAACGATCCCGACAGAGCATGGTCAGTGGAATGAATACCTTCGGACTGAAGGTGATCCGTTTGCCGCGACGGGTGTCCCGGAGGTAGCGAGCCTCGGCCAGCAGCTCGTGGCCTCCTGGGAGAGCACCAGTTGCAGGTGTTGAAAGCTCCGATTTCATTGGTCTGCACTTTCGAGCACTCGCCCCGGGCCGGGACGACTCCGGATGTGGTGTGGGGTTACGGATTCATCGCAGGCGGGGCACGAAACGGCCTGATCCAGCGGTGTTCCGCAAGCATCGTGCACGAGCAATGTCGGAGGTCCGTCCGCGGCGTACCAGCGATCTCCCCAGCGCATGAGGGCTACCAGCGCAGGGGATAGGTCGGCACCCTTGATGGTCAGCCGGTACTCGTGACGGACTGGACGGTCCTGGTACTGCACCCGGTGGACCATCTCCAGTTCTGTCAGTTTGTGGAGGCGGTCTGTTAGGAGATTCCGGGCAATACCAAGGTCCCGATGTAGCGCTTCGAAACGGTGAACGCCTCGGAATAGATTCCGCAAGATCAGCAGTGTCCAACGATCACCGACGGCTTCCAGAGTCGCGGCGATCGAACATGTCGGGTCCCGGTGAGGAGTTCTCACCGGTATCAGCAAGTCGTCGGCTGCTCCGGGCACCGCTGGACTCTAGCAGTCAGTTTTGATTTGAAACGGACTAGCTGCAGGTCAGTGGTCACCAGCTTACGAGGGGTCAGAATGAAGCGACCTTGGCCCTCAGGCTGTCGAGTAGATCCTCGAAAGACTCCAAGAAGGAGGCGACACCCTCGTCCTCGAGGACCCGGGCCACATCATCCAGGTCGACCCCGGCGGTCGTTAGGTCCTGGAGCGTGGCGTGAGCAGCCACGGGGTTGGCGTCCACCGTCCGGGCCACCGTGCCGTGATCTTCGAAGGCCTCGAGAGTGGCGTCGGGCAGAGTGTTCACCGTGTCGGGACCAATGAGTGAATCAACGTAGAGCGTGTCTGGGTAGGCCGGGTTCTTGGTGGACGTAGAGGCCCAGAGGGGTCTTTGGACCCGCGCGCCGCGAGAGGCCAGGGCCTCCCAACGCTCCCCGCTGAACATCTGTCGAAACATCTCGTAGGCGACCTGGCCTTGGGCGACAGCGGCACGGCCACGGAGGGCCAACGCCGACTCGCTTCCGATGGCGTCGAGGCGTCGATCGACCTCGCTGTCTGTGCGACTGATGAAGAAGGAAGCGACCGACGAGACATCCGAAAGGTCGCCATCGCGGGCCTCCAGGCCTGAGACGTAGGCCTCCATGACTTCCGCGTAGCGAACCAACGAGAAGATCAGCGTCACGTTGACGCTTCGACCCTCGGAGATCATTTGGTAGATGGCGGGAATGCCCTCCACCGTGGCTGGAATCTTGACGTAGAGGTTGGGGCGGTCGATTCGCTCGTCGAGGACCCGGCCGGCGACGATGGTGCCGTCGGTATCAGAGGCCAGTCCCGGGTCGACTTCGACAGACACGTAACCATCCACGCCGTCAGATGCGTCGTGGACAGGTCGCATAATCTCAAGGGCATCCAAGATGTCTTGGGCGACGAGATCCCAGTAACTGTCCTCGATGGTGGCCCCATCAGCAATCAGACTCCGCAACTGCTCGTCGTAGGCGTCGCTCCCCGTCATCGCCTTCTGGAAGATCGACGGGTTGGACGTGATTCCACGAACACCGCGATCAACCCATCTGCCGAGCTCGCCTGAGGTGATCCAGCCGCGCCGAAGGTTGTCGAGCCAGGGGCTCTGGCCCTCTTGGGCATGTAGATCGTGGAGCCGGGTCATGACTACCTTTAGTCGGGGTTCAGGTAGAAAGTAGATCGTCGGCGGCTGCGATTAGGGCCTCGGGTGTGATGCCCAATTCGGCCATGACCTGCTTGCCGGGAGCTGAGGCGCCGAATCGGTCGATGCCGATGCAACGGTCGGCCCAACGGTCCCAGCCGAAGGTCACCCCGGCCTCGATCGACACGGTGGGGACGTTGACGGGCAGGACCGAGGCCCGGTAGGCGTCGTCCTGGGCGGCGAAATCCTCCATGCACGGCATGGACACGACCCGAACTGAACGACCGGCCGCTGTCAGGGTGGCCGCGGCGTCCATAGCAACGGACACTTCGCTACCCGTCCCGATGAAGACGATCTCCGGGGGACCCTCCGGATCGGCGAGGATGTAGCCACCACGGGCCACAGCGACGTGATCGTCAGTACCGGGAAGAACCGGTACGTCTTGACGGGTCAGGAGTAGTGCGGTGGGCCCGTCGCTGTTGACGATGGTGCGCCATGCGCCGGCGGTCTCGTTGGCGTCCGCTGGGCGGATGACCCGGAGTTCGGGGATGGCTCGGAGCGCGGCAGCGTGCTCGACGGGCTGGTGGGTGGGCCCGTCCTCGCCCACGCCTACCGAGTCGTGGCTCCAGACAAAGATGTTCCGAGCGCCCGAGAGGGCGGCCAGGCGCACGGCCCCGCGCATGTAGTCGCTGAACACGAGAAAGGTTCCGTTGATTGGCAGCATTCCGCCATGTAGGGCCAGACCGTTGCAAATGGCACCCATGGCGTGCTCTCGGATGCCGAAGAGGAGTTGACGTCCTTCGGGGCATTCGGGCCCCTGTACGCCGTGGCCGGAGATGGTCGTACCGGTGTTGCCGGTGAGGTCGGCGCCGCCACCGATCAGGCCGGGTACTACGTCAAGCAGGGACTGCAGGCAGGCGTTTCCCGCCTTCCTGGTAGCCACGGAATCACCTACCTCCCAGAGGGGCAGGTTCCTTTCCCAGCCAGAGACCCCACCGCCGGCCAACGCTGCGTCCCAAGCGGCACGGTCAATATCGGCAGTGGCCAAACGCTGTTCCCATTCGGCCCGGGCCTTTGCGCCACGTCGTCCGGCGGCACGGTAAAGGTCGAGGACGTCGTCGGGAACGTGGAACGGCTCGTCGGGCAGGCCCATTCGTAACTTGGTCTCACTGATGCCCTCTTCGGTCAGGGAATAGCCGTGTACCGCCGAGGTGTCGGCGTCGGGGGACGGATGGCCGATGTGGCTTCGCAGTACGACCAGCGAAGGTCGGTCGGCAGCGGTCATGGCCTCGCGGAGGCCGGCCTCCATGGCGTCAAGGTCGTCGGCCGCTTCGCCCAGGTTCACGACATGCCATCCATAGGCCCGGAAGCGGGCCGGGGCGTCGTCGGACAGCGCTAGTTCGGTAGGCCCGTCGATAGTGACGTGGTTGTCGTCGTAGACGACGATCAGGCGTCCGAGACCGAGGTGACCCGCCAAAGAAGCCGCTTCGTGGCTGATGCCCTCCGCGAGATCACCGTCGCCACAGATAACGAAGGTGTGGTGGTCACAGACGTCGGATCCAAAGCGCGCGCGGAGGTTCCGTTCGGCGACGGCCATGCCGACGCCGTTGGCGATGCCCTGTCCCAGTGGGCCAGTGGTGACCTCGACACCCACTGTGTGGCCGACCTCCGGATGCCCTGGGGTGGCCGAGCCCCACTGGCGGAAGTCGCGAAGGTCGTCAAGGGTCAGGCCGTGACCGGTCAGGTGGAGCATCGAATAGAGCAGAATTGACGCGTGGCCTGCCGAGAGAATGAAGCGATCCCGGTCGGGCCAGGCGGGATCGGCGGCGTCGTACGAGAGCACCCGGGTCCACAGCACATGGGCCAGTGGTGCGAGGGCCATGGCGGTCCCCTGGTGGCCGGACTTGGCTGCGTGCGGGGCGTCCATGGCCAGCGAGCGGACTACGTCAATGGCTCGTTGCTCTGGAGCGTCCGTCATGAATCTCACCTTCGGCCGCCACAGGCCCTCCTGGAATGGAACGGACCGGACCCTAACCGCGCCCCTCGGTCGGCTTGATGACCGATCCGAGAAGGAGGACCGAGGCCGTAAATCCGTGGAGTTGGTGGGTGCCTCCCACAGGACCGATCTCCCCGGTGCAGGACATGCCGGCCACCGCAGTGGTTCCCAGCGTGTCGACCATTAGTCCGGCGTCGTGGCCGGGGAGGCCGAATAGGTGGCTACCTCGGTCGTTGCAGGTGAAGGCGAGAGCGCCATCGGCCCGCTGGTCAGCGAGACGGTCTTTCAGATCGGCCGTGGCGGCCTCAGCGTCCCGAACCTGGAACTGGACAGTGGTTCCGATGGGCACAGTGTCGCCGACCGCCAGTGCACCGGAGGGGTTGTGGGCACCCACGATTGTGCGTATAAGAAAGTCGCCGGCACCGAAGGCCTCCAAGTGCTCGTCGATCACGATCCCGAGATGGAGGCCGCGTCGAATCCGGGCGGCCGTCATCTCGTCAGCCTCCGCGAGGAGGTCTGCGACTCGTTCGAGGGCTGGTCGGCCGGCAAGGGATCTAATGAGAGGCCCCTCGGCATCGGTTACCACCATCGGTTCGCCGACTGGACGACAACCGGTTGCCACCACGGCGCGGGCATCGGTGTGCACCGGAAACACGATGGCGACCGCTCCATTACTGAAAGTCTCCTCGCCCAAAATCAGGTGACTGTTCCCGGGTCCGGAGGTAGCTGATGCCAGACCACCCACCAGGGTGAGGTCGGGATCCACCCCGGCAGCGAGGGTCGCTGCGTCGAAGGTGAATGGGTCGGCGATCAGGGCCACAGCTTGGCCGGGCTCGAGGTCGTCGGGTAGGGCTGGGAACTCTAGGCGTAGTGGACGGACACCTTCGACGAGTGTGGTCCAGAGAACAATTGATGGACCCTCCTGGATCTCTTGTCGATGAGCCAGTGTGCCGCAGGCCGAACTTCCCAGCAGAACGGAGGGGGAGAGGGCTTTCTGGATAGCCCGGGCGATCATGGGGGTGTGGGTGGCATGTGGCCCTGAGGTGAACATCACGGCTAGACCCGGTTGGCCACCGATGTTTTCAAGACTTTGACCGATCACTTCGGCTACAGCGACAGCAGGGTCGGGGTGCTGGCTCACCGCCGTGAGATAGCGGGCCGTGGCGTAGTTCACGTCGTGGTGGTGTGTGGGTCCGAGGGTGGCAGGAGTGTGAACGGGACGACGGTAGCCGGGCCTCGGTCGACGCTGCAGTGGGCCTCCACGGTACCGAACTCCTCAAAATCCAATTCGGCACGCACCAGCCGGTAGCCGAATCGACCGGGCTCGACTGACAGCGGCTGGACATTGCGGGCGATCTGTTCACTGTCCCTGGTGAAGACGACTTCTAGAACGCCTTGACCACTGTGGTCCCCGGGGCAGCGGACCA
>JASLKB010000079.1:6933-11137 GCA_030747775.1 Acidimicrobiales bacterium
AATTGTGCAGTACTTTTGCATGATTTGTACTGTTTTGTTTCTCAGTGGCAGAGAATTGGTCCGAGTGACACTACAGTGGTGAAGTGGCACTGAACTGGATACCGGTGAGGTCAATATGGGTCGCTCCGCCGGCTACGGAACGGAGGTCGATACCTTCGAAGAAGAGTGCGGCGAGGATCTGCATTGCCTGAAGATACGGCCGCGAGGGTGGTCCCGGTGCAACTTTCGGAAATGGGGGCAACTTGTCACCAAGTTCTGTCGGAGCGCCCCGTTGAAGCTGGATGCGACCCGTAACATGGCGACCCGTGAACCGGCGCCTCGTCCTGCCATTGACTCTCCTGACGGTCGCAGTCATTGCGGGCTTGCAGGCTCAGCGGACCGACCGTGTCGCGGCGGCTACACAGGTGGAGGTCTCGGCCGCCGATAGCGCTGAGGTGGGGACACCGCTGTTCTCGGTGCGTCGGATTCCCGAGTTCCTGCAGGCACCAACCGCCCACCGGAGGCTCCGGGAGGCGCTAGCTGAACCAGTGGCCGCACTTCCACCCGGAACCTGTTTGTCCGTGGCCGAATTCGGGCATGACCTCTTTTCTGTTGATGCTGCGACACCCATGGCGCCGGCCAGTGCTCAGAAGTTGCTAACCGGTCTAGCGGCCCTGCGGGTCCTGGGCCCCGAAGCGGTCTTGACCACCACGGTCGTTGTCGACGAACCGCCGGCCAACGGGGTGGTTCGGGGTGATCTATGGCTGGTAGGCGGTGGTGACCCACTACTCATGACGGCGCCCTACGCCGACCGGTTCGAGGACCCGATCGCCTGGTCAAATCTCGCCGACCTGGCTGATCAGGTGGTGTCTGCGGGAATCATCGAGGTCGAGGGCGCGGTGGTTGGCGACGAAGCTCGATATGACCGGATCCGATATCTCGGGACGTGGCCCGATCGGTTTAAGCCCGGCTGGTCGATCCAGTCGGGCCCGCTGAGCGCCCTTTCAGTTGACGACGGTTTTGTCAACTGGGATCCAGTGAACCCAGCTGCGTCGTTGAGTGTTCCGGCTAATGACCCGGCGATGTTGGCCGCCCGCTTGTTCGACGATTTGTTGGAGGAGCGTGGTGTAGTGATCAGGGGGCGTCCCGATTCAGGAACCGTCTCAGGTGTAACAGAACAGCACACGGTGGCGAGTCTCGACTCCCCACCGGTCCGCCTACTCGTGGAACAGATGCTGGTGGAGAGTGATAACACCACTGCCGAATTGCTGGTTAAGGAGATGGGGCGGACCACTACTGAGCGCGGGACCACAGTTCGTGGCCTCTCGGTGCTGCTCGATGCTTTGGAGGCGGCCGGACACCCGATCGACGGGGTGGTGCCCCACGATGGCAGTGGACTGGATCCGGACAACCGCCTTACATGCGGCCTGTTGGCCAGCGTGCTGGACGACCGAGATTTGGGAGCGAGTCTCGTGGAGTCGCTTCCGGTGGCGGGAGATCGGGGAACTATGAAGAAGCGCTTCGGCGGTACAGCCGGCGAGGGTCGAGTTCGCGCCAAGACGGGAACACTCCGGGGAGTCACGAGTCTGGCCGGGGTGCTCGATACACCGGGTGGGCGTCGTCTGGCTTTCGCCCTAGTTAGCAATGGGGAACTGCCCTACGAAATCCGCGAGCTCCACGAGGACCTGGTGCTGTCGATGCTCTCGTACCCGGCCGGCCCGGGGGTCGATCTCCTGTCGCCCCTTCCGGTGGTGGACCTACCTATGCCTCAAACTTCAGGGGGCTGATGATGGGGGAGGTGCGGCGGCTCCCAATGTTTCCGTTGAGCACCGTTCTACTTCCCTCGGCTCTCCTCCCTCTGCATCTCTTTGAGAAGCGTTACCGACAGATGATCGTCGACGTATTGGAGGGTGACCGTGAGTTCGGCGCGGTCTTGATTCGGCGGGGTAGTGAGGTCGGTGGGGGTGACGAGCGTTGCGACGTCGGTACTAGGGCTCGGGTTTTGGAGGCGAGCGAGGCCCCCGATGGACGATGGTCGGTGGTAGCGGTTGGACTCCAGCGCCTGTGCGTCCATAGGTGGCTTCCTGACGACCCGTATCCGTTGGCCCAAGTGAGGGCTTTGCCAGACGCTCCTGGCTTTCCAGTGGCAGAGGTTGCGTACCGGAAGGTCCAAGGGTCGCTTCGGAGACTTCTGGCGGGCCTTTCGGAACTGGGTGAGCCGGTAGCTGAGATGATGTTCGAGGTGGCCGATGACCCAGGCCTGGGAACACTTCAGTTGGCCGCACTGGCCCCCATCGCTGTCCACGATCGACAGCGATTGTTGGAGTGTGATCGGGCGAGCGAACGTGTAGCCCTTCTGGAAGGGATGTTGGGCGAGGCTCAGGAGGTAGTGGATCTTCGCCTTGGCAGTTCCTGAGAACCCCATTCTCAAGGTTTCGGTTCGATGTCTGGCTTCTGCGGGGTGTGACGACAGGGCCGCACCCGCAAGCCGCCGGTAGCGTTGCCCCCATGACTCCCGATCGGACGTCCGGTGACCTTCCGGAACTGCTGCGCCGCTACGTCCGTCAGGAGACGGTGGATCCCCTTCGGAGTCTCGGTCGTTTCCTCGGCCTCGGTATCGCCGGCTCGATCATGATGGGCGTTGGGGTAATTCTGCTTGGCGTGGGAGCCCTGCGTTTTCTTCAGGACTGGTCGGTGTTGGATGACTCCTGGTCCTGGGCCCCCTATCTGGTGGTGGCCGTAGCGTTTGTGGTGATCGCTGTCCTCGCCGGGAGGCGCATCTCGACCGGTTCATCCTCCGGTGAGGGGGCCGAAAGGTGACGGGAGAAAGCCGGATCACCCGTGAAGACCTAGAAGACGAACTCCGTGCGACAGTGGGCTCGAGCGGTGGTTCTGGGACTGAACGACGGTCATCGACTGTCGTAGCAGTTGTTGTCACGGTGGTGACACTGGTGGCTGTGGCGTGGTTCGTGGGCCGGCGCGCCGGCATTCATCGATCCACGGTTGTCGAGGTTCGTAGGATCTGATGCCCCGATTTCCGGGAGGCCTCAGATCCGGTCTACTGGGCAGCGCGATTCGGCGAGGTCTCTGGGGCGGTTCGCGTGTTTGGCAAATCGTTCTAGCGTTACTGGTTCTGGTGCGTCTGGTCCGTGCGGCGGGTCGCCCCCGACCGATCGGCCTGACAGATCGCCTTGACGTGGGTGAGGCTCTTGAGGTCCGACATCTGCCAGCCTCTGGCGGGCCAGCCCGGAGGGATAGGACAGGATCCGGCGCTGGAGCGAAGGCGGTAGAGGTGGACTGATGGAGGTAGAGCTGCGCAACCCCAGGCGGATTATGGAGTTCGATGGACCTATGGCGGTCACAGCGCTCCTCACCCGGCTCTCGCTGAATCGCGAATCAGTCCTGGTGATCAGGGACGGGACGTTGGTCCCTGGTGACGCCATGCTGGCTGACGGGGACCACGTGGAGATTCGATCGGTCATTTCAGGGGGAAGCCAGTGAAGTGCCGTGTCTGTCGTGAGCCGGCGGTCATCGACATCCGGCGCCACAACGCCAATTTCTGTGTGGAGCACTTTCTTCGGCTCTGTCGCGACCAGGTAGTCAAGGCCATCGATCGCTACGAGATGCTGAGACCCACTGACCGGGTACTGGTTGCCATCTCTGGTGGTAAGGACTCCCTAGCCTTGTGGGATATTTTGGTCGCCTTGGGCTACGAGGCTGACGGTCTCTATCTTGGACTGGGGATCGGTCACTACAGCGCCTCCTCGGAGGGCTTCGCCCGTCGGTTCGCCGAGGAGCGGGGCCTAAGTCTCGAGGTGGTCGACCTCGAGAAGGAATACGGATTTAACGTCCCGGAGGGCGCTCGTGCCGCGCGTCGTGTGCCCTGCAGTGCCTGTGGCCTGTCGAAACGGCACCTGTTCGACGAGGCGGCCCTTCGCGGCGAGTACGACGCTGTGGCCACCGGACACAACCTGGATGACGAGGCTGCGGTGCTGTTTGGGAACGTTCTGCGCTGGCAGCAGGACTACCTGGGGCGGCAGCGTCCTGTGCTTCCGGCAGGCTTTGGCTTCCCGCGAAAGGTGAAACCACTGGTGCGCTTAGGGGAGCGGGAAATGGCCGCTTACTGCGTGTTGCGGGGCATCGAGTACATGGTGGAGGAGTGTCCGATGGCAGTCGGGAACAAGCACCTTGGTTACAAGGAGGCCTTGAACGCCATTGAGGAGCA